>JAHFHC010000023.1:4498-15134 GCA_023247085.1 Microcaldota archaeon
GCTTGAGACCACAGTGTTTAGCAAGGAATAAACTTTCGTAAGCGTCAAGCTTCAATAAACTACCGTGCTTTTTCGCTTTGTATGTACCGTATTGCCCGAACCAATAATTATCGTACAACATTTTCGCATCTTCTGCATCAATTACCGCCATTAAATCGTCTGGAAAGTATAGTGCATTGTACTTAACTTTTGGCAAGTCAAAGTCTTGAGATGGGTACTTAATAACTGGAGACCGGCCATAATCTGTGTTTTGAGCTTCAGCTATATTTCGAGCGATTATGCCACGGTCACGCCAATCGCGGTAACAAAAGTAACGCGCTAGAAACTTATCTTGATCTTTGTAATAACTTGCTATTTCATTAAAAGTGGTTGGAACATTGTTATTTGTACATTGGGCATTGCGTACATCCAGCATATACAATGCCTCTTCTGGCATTAATTGTAAGCGTGATTTGTTCTCTCCATACTGGGAACCAAAGAAACCCTTGAGTAAAGAGCCTACGCTAGAAGGGTCAGTTACAATTATTGTTCCGTCTTTTATTCGCTCTACTATTACTCCCAAGCTGAATTCATTCCTCCGACCCGAATTGCCAATGGCAACGAAAGTCGATTGAGTATCTCGATTACTTAGAATTAAATTGTAGCAAAGCGTTCTTTTAAACGTTGGTTATGGCAATTGAAATTCAAACAGACAAAATAAAAAAAGTAGTGGTTATTGTTGCTAGTGCACGATCAAAACGTCCAATTGTATCAAAAAAAGTCAAGGTGAAAAAGAAGCAAGCGTGCCCGTTTGATTTTGGCAATGAAGAAATGACTCCATCTTCAAGGCTTGAAATAGTTACATTCAACAGCAAAAAATGGGAAGTGAGGGCAATGGAAAATAAGTTTCCTGCAGTTTCACCATTTGAAAAATATGTTCCAAACAAAGAACATACTGGCGCATTTGGAGTGCATGAAGTGATTGTGGAGACGCCAAGTCACAGCGAGCAATTTGAAGATTTGACCGCCAGCCAAATGCAAAGCGTGTTCGAAGCATACGTTAATCGATTCGCTGAAATTTCAAAAATAAAAGGCATAAAATACGTTTCTTTGTTCAAGAACCATGGGCAAAACGCAGGCGCAAGCATTGGGCACGAACATAGCCAAATTATTGGGTTGCCTTTTGTTCCTGAAATAAACGCAAGTGAATTTCAACATAGCAAAAACAAAAGTCAATGCATTTACTGCAAACTTGCAAAAGAAAAAGCAAATGTGATTTTTGAAAACAAATTCTTTTCAGTGGTTTATCCGGATGTTGCACGCTTTGGATTCGAATGTTGGATTGTTCCAAAGAAACATAAAATAAACTTCTGTCTTTTTGGCACAAAAGAACGCACTGCATTTATGGAAGCGTTGCAAGAGACAGTGTGTCGCGTAAAGAGAAAAACAAGCGACTATAATTTTTCTTTTCACAATTCATGTAAAGATGGAGAAGTACATTTTCACGTCGAGGTTTACCCGCGGCAAGGGGCTCCACACGTTTGGGCGGGCTTAGAGCTCGGAACCGGCGTAATTATCAGTTCAATAGATAAAACTACTGCCTTAAAAATGCTCAGATAAAGAAAAGTACAGCTTGAAATAGAAGAAGAAAAAAGAGCGGCTATTAAAAAAAATAGTTGGGCGTTTTTACGCTTTTGCTGGTTCTGCTTTTGCTTTAGCTTCTTTCACTTTAGGTGTGAATCCAAGGTCAGTTAATGGTTTTTCTCCATACTTAGCTATTTGCAAATTGATTTGTGCAGTTCGGTCAGAAACTGTATTGCCGACAACGCGTTTTTTCAATTTGTTTCCTGCTTTTAGGTGCTTTACTCCCGGACCAGCGGATAAAACAGAGTATAATCTACGTACGCCTGGGACATCAAAACGCATTGGAACTCCATCTGCATCTGAACCGCCAGTCATTTTTAACGTGTAACCCGGCAAGCCAAATAAGGTTCCTTCCACTTCATCGCCGAGTTTTTTACCTAAAACTTGAGATTTTTTGGATGCCTCTAACTCACGTTGAAAGCTATTCCCAGTCTTAGAATCATTAATTACAACTTTCATTTTATACCACTAATAAAACGGATTTTAAACGCGATAATAAAGAGGTCTGGAAATGAATATTAAGCTTTCCGAAGCACAGGGTAACGTCAGAATACTGGCATTCCCTTGATTTTCTTTGTCTCTTTTAATAGCTCTTTTTCTTCTTCTGAAAGCGATGAAGCATACTTCGTATGCAACAAAACTAAGTCTTCTTTTGGAATGTCAATGTACAAAATCTGCTTTTCTTTTATTTGCCTTCCAAATGTTGCGCCACCTATGCTAACCGCAATTTGCTGGGCTTTAGAAGCAGAGTCAACTTCTTTTTTTTCATGTTGAAGTGCGCGTATTTGTCCAACTTCTTCACCGGCTTCATTGAGCAACGTGTTGCCTTTCTTTACACGGCCAGCCATAACTTCTACCCCACAAATAAGCGGGTTACTTACCCTAAAGCAATGGTTAGGCATTACATATAGTTTGCCTGGAAATACGAGTTCGCTGAATGCTTTTTTGCGCTCGCTTGCTTTTTCTTCATCTACCCACCGCTGGTAATTTTCAATTAAATTATAAATGATATTTTCTTCAAAGAGTTTAATCTTGGAAATTTCAAGTTCTTTTTTCACTGATTCAGGAACTTTTAAATTAAAAGAAAAAATGACTCCCAAAAACGCGTCTTTTGTAGCTACGCTTTCTGCTTCAGTCACATCTTTTTTCGTTATTCCACCAATAGCTGCGCTTCGAATTGGGATACCTGCAGCTGCAAAAATTTTACCAATTGCCTCTAAACTCCCCAATGCATCTGCCTTTATTATCACGCCATCGTCTTGTGACTCAACAACAACTTCACTATACTCGTTTTGCAGTAGCTCAAAAACTTTGTCTCGGTTATTTTTTATTACGTAGAATGATGAGCCAGGCAAAGCTTGGTTTGCCTCTTCGCAAGCGATTTTTACACCAGTTGCAGCGCTTGCTATTTTTATGTGTTTAAATTTTTCTTTTGGGTCACGCATTTCATCAAGTGGCTTTGGCCTGAGGATTGTTTTAGCCTTGCATGAAACTGGCTTTCCAGTAATTGAAGAAAAAGCAACTTCATCTCCTTCACGCAATACTCCATCGTACAATATCACGTCAATTGTTTTACCAAGTCCTTTTTCTTCTTTAACTTCTAAAATGGAACCCTTACCTGGATCAGTTTCATGTAACTCTAATCGTTTTTCTAAATAACGCTGAGCTAAACCCGCAACGTATAACAGCAGTTCTTGCAACCCTTCTTTTTCTCTACTGCTTACTGGGACAATTAAAGCTTCTTTTGTAAAGTCAGTGACGCGGTCAAACCGCTCTGAATTAATCCCATGTGCGCCTAATTGGCCAACTAACTCGTAAATTTTTTCATCAAGACGTTCAAGTACATCTGGCCGTTGTTTAGCAAAGGAGTCAGACATGCACGTGTTTCCAGTTTTTTTCCAGCCGGACATTGAATCTACTTTAGTAGCTGCAACAATAAACGGAGTTTTGTACTGTTTGAGGAGCTGAATTGACTCAAGAGTCTGAGGTTGAATGCCTTGATTAATGTCAATCACGAGCACAGCGATGTCTGCAATGCTTCCCCCACGCTTGCGTAGATTAGCAAACGCTTCATGGCCAGGCGTATCAATGAACAAAAGGCCAGGAATAGTAAATTTAATTTTTAACTTATTCTTCAATGCATTGCAAGTTTCTTCAATTACATCAATAGGCACTTCACTTGCACCAACTGCCTGCGTAATTGCACCAGCTTCACGAGAAGCAACCGCAGTACTGCGAATAGCGTCAAGTAAGGAAGTTTTTCCGTGGTCAACGTGACCCACAACTACAACAATCGGTTGGCGTAACATAAAATCAAACACTAAACGTATTAGTAGAATAACTTGGAAAAACAACGTATTTATCGATTTGCAGGGAGATTGGCAGTTGTGCTTTTCCACTTTTCTTCAAAATATTCTTTGCACATCGCTGCAACTGCCTTGCTCTTGATCCAAACAGTAGTGTAGTTCTCTGACTCTGGAATCTCGGGTTTTCCGAGCGTTAACCGCACAAGGGAATCGTCGAAAACAGTTAAACGCAAACCTTGTGGCTCAGTTGCGTGATATAATCTAACTTCAACTCCTGCTTTTTTCCACAAGGGAACAATTTTTCGAACATCTGGCCGATCAAGTGCAAGTATGCGTAGTTTTACCCCGCGTTTTACGGCTCGTCGCGCTGCATTTATGCCAATTGGAAACCTTTTTAGCCCGCGTACAATTGAAACAACTGACTTCTTAGCGCGACTGTTTTCAATACTGAACTGGCGCATTACGTTTTGCTGGCCAATGGTTAAGTAAATTGGAAAGTATTCAGAAGGCTTATCTGAAATTTGCTCTAGCGACTTGTTCTCGCGGCTAACTGCGCTTTTGATAACTGCAATTCCACTTGTACGGAATTTCATTGGCTTTTTTGGAATACGTAACACAAGTCCCTTTGCAACAAGTGAATCAAGGTAAAAGTAAACTTTACTTCGTGGAATTTTGGCTAGCTTAGCTAGTTCGCCGGCAGAATGTTCGCCGTGTTCGTGAAGCAAAGCATAAATACTGGATTCATTTTTGCCTAGTCCAAAACGCGCCAATAGTTGTAAAAGTGTCACTTTCATGGTGACAACTTTAGATATAGTTAAGCTTAACTAGTTTTATGAAAACATATGCAGAACTTATTCAGAATGAAATCACACTTATTCGCAGTCACAGTAACCGCATTGGCTTACTCTCGCTATTCTGCAGATTATAACCACACGCCAGAATTCATATTGTTGTACGAGAATAAGGAACTCGGGCTATATTTGCCAGATAACCAAATAGAAGAGCGAATCAAGCGCAGCCAACAGTTTTTTTCACAAGCTGCGAATTACAACTTTTACTTTACAGAGTGCGAAAACTTAGAAAGAAGCTATAGTTCGTTTTACAATTCACTAACAGGAGATTATTCTGCTACAACAAATGCTGAACTCGCAACTTTGTTCACCACTTTACTTCATTTGCAAGCGCGGTGTTCTTCACTTTACCAAGGGACAAACGAATATGCAACAAAGCAAATCGAAAATCAACTCATTAGCATGCTAAAAAGCGCAACAACTGACTGGCAAGCCGCATTTCAAGAACTTGCAATTGCAACTCCAGAAGACATTCTTGATGAAGAAAGCGATTATAAAAATTTAATTGAGAAAACCGAATTAAGCGACGAGGTAATAGAGGAGCATATTAAGCGACACCCGTGGGCTTGTGGAAAAGCATTTATCTTAACTGATGCAGTCTCTGAGTTCAGGGAACTAATGAAAACACGCAGGCCGCGAAAAATAGAAGATAATACAGAAGACAACATAGCTAAATTCGAATATTTACTTGAAAATGAAAGCATCAGATATTGTACAAATACGTTGAAAAAGTTTTCAAATACTAGGATTAAACTTCGTCGCTTACTTGCAACGAAACTCTTGGGCTCACCAATATATGTTGAAATCGCCAGGAGAATGAAAGTTAACGCAAGCGAATTATTTTACAAATTTGAAGCCGACGACGTACTACAATTTTTGCTAAGTGAAATAACGCCACAAATCGCTGAAAATCGAGGTTACACTTGGAATGGCTTTGAACTTAGACAAGTTTTCTTGCAAGAATTTCAAAATGCAAAACAAAAAGCAATTCGAATTGAAAAAACTGAAAACCAACTTGAGGGCATGTCAGTTTATCCAGGCAAAGTAACCGGCGTTGTGCGTATAATTATTCCAGATCGATTAAATGCAATGCAAAGTTTGACTTTTAACGAGGGCGACATTTTAGTAACTACAATGACTATTCCAAACATGATGTTCCTAATAGGAAAAGCAGCTGCAATTGTAACAGATGAAGGCGGGATAACTTGCCACGCTTCAATAGTTGCGCGCGAATTGAAAAAGCCATGCATTGTTGGAACACGTTGTGCAACAAAAACCTTCAAAGAAGGAAACAGGATAGAAGTCGATGCAGAAAACGGAATTGTAAAACTAATCAATTAAGCATTTTAATTAAACATTTCAAATAGTAGAAAAAAACAGCGTTGGTTTTAGTTGCTTACTTTCCAGTTGAGCCGAATCCACCGTGCCCGCGCCCGGTCTCGGCTAATTCTTGAACTACTTCAAAATGAGCACGAGTAACTGGCGCAAGTACGAGCTGTGCAATCCTATCCCCGCGTTTGACGCAAAAAGGTTCGCTGCCTAGGTTTTGCATGATTATTTTTAGTTCACCACGGTAGTCGCTGTCAATTGTGCCTGGAGCATTTGGAAAAGTTATACCATTTTTCAACGCGAGGCCGCTTCGTGGCCGAACTTGAACTTCATAACCCTCTGGGATTTCAAAGTATAACCCAGTTGGAATAAGTTGACGGTCGCCTGGAGCAATAATAGTTTCTTCAGTTACAGCCGCATGAACGTCAAAAGCAGCTGAACCTTGAGTTGCATATGACGGCAGCGGTAAGTCCTCTGTTCCTTTTGCACGTTTAATTTTGATCAGCATGGAGCGCGTTCTAACCTTGTTCTTGTTTTGAATAAATGTAATCTACTAGCTCGCGTTTTGCAGTGGCTATTTCTTTTGGTTGGAAGAAAATTGAAATCTCGCGCTTGCTGCTATCTACGCTGTCTGACGCGTGGATCAAATTGCACCCTTGAGAGATAGAATAGTCTCCGCGGATTGTCCCTGCAACGGCTTTGCGGCCATTAGTTGCACCAACTAAATCCCTAACTACTTTCACGGCTTCAACCCCTTCCCACACAGTTGCCAATACTGGCGCTTGTTTTGCAAAATTCACTAGCTCAGGATAAAACGGTTTTCCAATGTGTTCAGCATAGTGTTTTTCTAGAATTTTATCATCAAGTTGTAAAACTTTTGCAGCAATCAAAGTCAAACCTTTTTTTTCAAGTCGGGATAATATTTCGCCAGCTAATCCACGCTGCATGGCATCTGGTTTAAGCATTACAAAAGTACGTTCCATCATGTTTCTCAACCTCAAATTAAAGCTATAAATTTTTCGTTAAAATAGCTGTTATAAAAAAGGCATAAAGAGGTATAAAAAAGCTATATTTAGCGTCTGTACTTTGCAAGGGTTTTTTGCAATTCGCTGCTGATTTCTTTGTCAATTATGTAATTGCGTCTATTTTGTGCGTTTACGAAATAAATCACAACTGCAACTAATACTAAAAATAAGAGTAAACCGATGATTTGTGCTTCGCCTATAAATGTGTTTAATACAAAGTAGCCAGTTAACGGGTTTGTTGAACGAACTAGTTTTATTGGCCTGCTGTTCTTCCCTTGATCGGTTTGTAAAAGCAATTCTGTGTTAATCTCAGAGGCATTTGAATAGTTCACTGAACGTTCAATCGCTAGTGGAATAGTTTTTGACTCGTTTGGCGCAAGGTTAAACGCGCTGCTGACTGGGCCTAGATATGGGATTGAAAATACTGCATTTGTTAAATTGAACGGGTAAGGGTTATGCACGTTAATTGATAATGTGTTGCGTCCAATATTTACAATAATTGAGTTGTTCACATCTAGTTGTGGATAATTTACAAAAATAGCTGGCACGACCCCACCTGGACACAGTTTAGTTTTTAATTGTAAGTTAGCTTGACGCGACTCTTTTTCCCCATCAGCGGATACTGAAACATTGTAAGTTCCAGGAAATGACGGCGAAGGCAATGAGACATCAAATGCAAAATGCGAGTGGCTTGGGATGGAAACCCGTGTTGAGGCCAGTTGCCCTAGAGAAGTGTGAAGTGAATAAGTTTGATTTTGTAAGCCGTTGTTGTAAATCGTAAACGGAACGACCACAGTGTCACCATAGCAAGCCATTACATTAGTCGGGCCAGTCAATTCTGAAGCATAACATTGCGCCACGTTTATCCCACTGTGGCTGTACGTAACTGGATTGCCCTCACTTGCTACCCCGATACTCAATGGATGCACACCCGCAAGTGTATCGCATGGGAGTTCAACTATGATTTCTTTTACTGATTCTTGTCCTGGCAATAAATTGAATGAAGTGTCTGAAACAGCGTAGCGAAAGTCGGTTGAAGGTAAAATTGACCCTTTTTCAGTGCGTAGCCCATTGTTCTTTAATCCTACTTCGAACCTTGTAGAGCCACAACTGCAAGCTACTAGCTCATGTTGTGATATTGAAACTGAAAGCGAGGAAACTGGAGACAAGTAAATATAACTAGATGCACTTGCGCGCTCGTCGCCTTGGCTGGCAGTTAAAGTAAACGCCACCGTGTTAGTACCGCTGTTGTCTTGAATCTGTGCGTCGCATGGTCTCAAAAAAGTAACTTGAATTTGCTGGTTGCCATTTACAAACACTGGCGAAATAGTTGAATGATTAAGTCCAGTTACGTCGCTAATTGTAAATGAAACGTATCCACCATTGCTAGTATGTAGGTTAAAAGGAAAAACCGCTTGTTGGCATGGCGCTAGGGTTGCTTGTTGGACTGCGGAAGTTAATTGTAAGCTAGTTGCATTTACAATTGCACTTGCTAAACCTAGCAATAAAATGAAAGCAATACAAGTGAAGCCTGGACGCATTTTTTGGTCGTTACCTCTTTTCAAGCGCGTATTGTTTAGATTCAATTTCTCTGCGGATATTCAACGCGCGGTACAAGAAGTAAACTCCAACAAGCACTAACGCCACTATTAGCGCCACGAATAGGCTTGCAGTTGAGCCAAGCACAAAAAATCCAGTTGCCCAACTTGCGCTTTTAGCCGGAAGTAAAACTTCTTGACTTACCGTTCTGCCTGCTTCGTCTGTCAGCATAACCGTTGCATTGTAATCTTTTGCTTCCATGCCGTGAGTTGCTATTGTATATTCAAATTGCGTTGAGCCAAACTTCGGAATAGTTGCTTGGCTTGGATTAACCGCATAAGTCCAGTTAGCTGGCAAGTTTTGTAATGTTGGCGTAATTGTACGCGAATCATCATCTAAGTTTGTAACAGGCACAGTTAATGTTATTGCGCCAGTTGACTGGTTGAAGCTTGTAGTTGGTTGTTGTGGAATCACAACACGCAATGGCACAGTTTGAATTTGCGCCTTGACGTCTACAACTAGATTGAGTGAAGCAATGCGTGTGCGAAGCGAAGCATCGTGAAGCGAATAGATGTCAATTGGAACTAAGTAAGTAGCTGCTGGCACTCCGCTATCTGGCGAAATGGTTAATTCAACTGTTTTGTCTTGGCCAGGTGAAACTGAAATAGTGCTGGTTACGAGATTAACGCTTTGGAATGGCGGAACTGCAACTACTTCAAAACTATTAGCAACACTGCCCGCATTTTGAATGTGTATAAATGCCCTGCCAACGCTATTGCGTTCAACTGATATCCTTACTGGAGATAAGAAAGCGGTTGCTTCAAATGAAGGTGGCTTTTGGAAGCAAAGTTCTTGTTCAAAAACTTTGACGTGCGAATTCTTTGTGAATAATGAAAGCGTTGCACGGCTATCTGCATCGGCCATTGCGCTTGGGTCAACTTGAACATAAAGTGAACGAGTTGCCCTATTTTCAAAATTGAACAAGCTTGATTGTGTTAATGAAGGCGAAAAGCCCCTTGTCGGAGTAAGTTGTGCTTCAAAACTTTCACTTGAGCCAGTGTTTGTAAGTTGAACTTCTACGAATTGAGAAGCAGTTGAATTGATATTGAAACAACCGAGTACGTTGGAATAAAGAACTGAGTCGATATCAAGTTGTACGTCTGCAGAAACTGGGTTTAAGCCAGTTGCGCCATTTACTGTAATTGTACGGCTACCAACTGCACCTTCTTCAACTGATGCACACATACGTACAGTGCGTGACTCGTCTCTTGCTAGCCAGAAGTTTGGAGTGTCAAAAGTTGCGGTTACCCCCGGGCTAGATGGAGCTGCAGCAAGTCTAACTTGCGTGCGTTGACCGCGATTTTGTAATAGGAAATCAAAACACGCTTTTCCGCCTGCATGGAGTGATTCACGCGTTGACAATGGTTGAAGCGAAACGCCACTGTTCGTGCTAAAGGGAATGTTGAGATTTGCAGTACAAGCCCATTTACCGCGAGCGGTTACACTTGCTACTCCGCTTGTTGTAGCGCCACTTTGTGGAGTAACTGTTACAACCGCGGATTCATATGGCGCTAGCGAAAGCGATAATGGCCCGCTTAACGAAGTAGGTGAAGAGTATGAAAATGAAATCGAATTGTTTTCGTTTACATTATTAGTAACTTGCAGTTGCACACCATCTGCAAGGTTGTCAGTTGTGACACTACCAACTAGGTTTAAACTCACATCACATGCCGGAGTTGAAATTGAATTTAAGCAAATTGGCACAATGCTAGTTCTGCCAGCTGAAACAACTGCAGTTGCGCTTGCGTCACCGTAACCTAATCTAGAGACTAAAACATCTTGAGTGCCGGGTTCAAGCGTAGCGCCATTTACTTCTCCGTTGCTGTCAGTTACAAGTGTTTCTGAACCGCCAACACGAACAGCTGCACCAGAAAGACCCCTACCAGTTGAGCAATCAGTTACG
>JAHFHC010000008.1 GCA_023247085.1 Microcaldota archaeon
AATTTCATGGGCTATTTTATCCGCTTCTTCCATATAGTGGGTTGTAAAGAATATGGTTGTCCCCTCTTCTTGATTGAGTTTTTTAATATAGCTCCAGATGTGATTTCTGGTTTGTGGATCCAATCCAATGGTAGGCTCATCTAGAAAAAGTATTTTTGGGTGGTGCAACAGCCCCCGCGCGATTTCTAATCTTCTCTTCATGCCGCCTGAAAAATGCTTAACTAAATCGTCTTTGCGATCCCATAATTCTACAAATTTCAATAATTGTTCTATCCTGGTTTTTCGAGTCTCGTCAGGTACTTTGTAAAGCACACCGTGCAATTCCATATTTTCGTATGTGGTTAACTCATCATCTAAACTAGGATCCTGAAATACGATGCCGAACGATCGCCGGACTTCATTTGGTGCTTGAACAGTGTCATGCCCATTAAGCTGAATCGAACCAGCAGTGGGTTGCATGAGTGTTGTCAGCATTTTAATTGTAGTTGTTTTTCCTGCACCATTTGGCCCGAGAAACGCGAATATATCTCCGGCGTTTACACTAAAACAAATATTCTTTACTGCACTAAATTCATTAAAATTTTTAGTCAGATTTTCAACTTTTATTATCTCCATTACGGTATAATGTATTACAAATTTAAAAAACAAATGCCCGCCATATTATTTTTATCAGGCTCCATTGATGGCAATACGGTATGCTCGCATAAGTCTCGCGATTGAATCAGTGGGGGTTATTGTAACCACGTTAGATGTTTAGCTATAATATAGCGAAATTGAGCTGGATATCAAGAGGCCCAAAATCATGTTAAATGCGATAAATGAGAGCGTTGCCATGGTGGCAGTTTTGCTGTCAACTGCGAGTTTAAACCCATTGTAAATTACGAACAGGCTATATCCTGTGTAGGCTAAAGGCAATAATATTGCAAAAAAGTCCAGAAAGTCAAACAAAAGAACCGTTAACCCAACAATAAACGGGGCTGTAAACGCAGGAACTGTAAGCCCAGAGAGCACAACGTATCCTATTTTATCGTCTGCTGCTAATTTTGATTCCTTTTTTGTCATAAAGTGTACCCATTTTATTGCGAGGATCAACCATACTGGTGTTACAACTAATATTATTATTGACCTGATGAATGGTATGTCTGGCAACAGAAAATTATATTCAAGAATAAATATAGCTGCAAAAATAAGCGAGTAAATAATAACTGTGAAAATTGACACTGGTTCTGGCTTTATGTTGGAGTAACTGCTTGGATTAACAAAAGCTTTCAAGCCGTCAGTAAATAATTTTACTATGCTCACGGTATGCTTATTATTCCCAGATTTATAAATGTAATTTGTTATTTTTCTTGTAACGCTGTTGTTATTTTTGAAAATGCGGGTTTTGCTGCTTCTCGCGTAACTTTTTAGATTATTACGCAAATTATTTTACCGGAGTTTTTTTCTCCAGTTTCAAGAATGCTGCGTAATTACCAGTTCTGTACTGTTTCATGAAGTTCTGCTACGCGGCTATCATATGCTCTCTTGGCTTCTTCAATAGTTCTATATTTTTTTGTGAAGAGTCGGTTTGCTGCTGTTCTAACTAGCAGCGCGGTTTCTGGGTCTCCTCCAAAAACACGTGTAGCGTCTTTCAAGTGTTGGTCGTATGCTCTTTTGGCTTGTTCTATAGAATTATATTGTCTAGTGAAGAGTTGGATTGCTGCTGTTCTGACGAGTGGTGCGGTTTCTGGGTCTCCTCCAAAAACGCGTTTGGCGTCTTTGTAGTGTTTGTCGTATGTTCGTTTTGCTTGTTCAATGTTTTTGTATTGTTTGATGAAGAGCCGAAGTGCGGCGGTTCTGGCTAGTGGTTTTGCGCCTTTATCTCTTCCAAAAATACGTGTAGCGTCTTTGTAGTGTTGGTCATATGCTTGTTTAGCTTCTTCGATGCTTTTGTATTGTTTAGTGAAGAGTCGGTGTGCGGCTGTTCTAACTAGTAGCGCGGTTTCTGGGTTTGCTCCGAAGACGCGTGTAGCGTCTTTCAAGTGTTGGTCGTATACTTGTTTAGCTTCTTCGATGGTTGAGTATTTATTCATCAATAGATGAATAGCTGCTGTTCTGACGAGTGGTGCGGTTTCTGGGTCTCCTCCAAAAACGCGTTTGGCGTCTTTGTAGTGTTTGTCGTATGTTCGTTTGGCTTCTTCGATTGAATTGTATTTTTTGGTGAAGAGTTGGAGTGCAATGGTTTTTACTAGTGGTGCGGTTTCTGGGTTTGCTCCGAAGACGCGTTTGGCGTCTTTGTAGTGTTTGTCGTATGTTCGTTTAGCTTCTTCAATGTTTTTGTGTTTTTTCATGAAGAGTCGGAATGCAGCTGTTCTAACTAGTGTTCTAGAATCTTGATCTCCTCCGAAGATGCGTGTAGCGTCTTTGTAGTGTTTGTCATATGCTTGTTTGGCTTCTTCGATTGAATTGTATTTTTTGGTGAAGAGTTGGATTGCGGCGGTTCTGGCTAGTGGTGCTGATTCTGGGTCTCCTCCAAAAATACGTGTAGCGTCTTTATAAATTTGGTTTGCTTGGGAAATTGTAAATTGGTGGCCATGTTTTTTTATTATGTGTGGCGGTACGTGTAGTTCTTTCATTAGTTGGTATTCTGTTGTAACGTGGTCTAGAACTGCTTCTGCTAGTAAAGTGTTTTGTTGTAATTCTTGTGCTGTGTGGCCTAGTGCGTGGAGGTTTAACGCCATTTTACGTAGGTAAGCTGCAAAAGTCGCATCTTTCATTAATTTGCTAGCTTGTTCGTGGGTGTGGGTGTATTTTTGGAGAGTTTGTTGTAGTTCGGCAACTGCGTGTGGTGGTTTGCCGCCTTTTCTTCTAATTCGGACGTCAAGTTTGTTTGCTATTGTTGCACCGTGTAGTGCTCTTTGTAGAAGTTGTAAAGCGGTGTTTGTGCCGTTGTGTTCTGGGATTTTGCCGCTTGCTATTCCAAAACGCAAAACGTGCTTTAAAGCTGGCATGTGTGTTAAGTGTGCTTTTATGCGGTTATCTTCACTTAAGTTGCTAACTGACTTTTCAATTCGGTGTTCTATGCCTTTTGAAAGAACGTGCATCAAAGCTTGTCTAGATTCCATAGCCGCTAGTTATTTGGAAATCAGTAATTAAAATAGCGTGTATTTGAATTTCAGTTTAGCGCAAGACGATCGTTTTTTATTATACTGTTCGATAAGTTGTTTATGAAACACTTGTTTTTATTTTCAGTATTAGTTTTGATGTCTACGGTTCTAGTGTCCGCGGATGTTGTATATCCTACTGTAACTAAAGTGTTTTTTGAAAAGTCTGGCCAACCGTACAATGAAAAAGTAAATTTTGCAATTAACTGTTATGGTCGGTATAACTATCCCAATTTGCCTGAGTTAAATGGCAATAATTCCGAAATTTCAAAAGTATTTTCCTTCCACGGAACTGCTCCGCATTATGGTGCAGAAGTACGTGGTGATTATTATATGGACTATATTATAATTGATTATTGCGATTTACAAGTACAAATCCCAGAAAGTAATTTTACAATTTCTAATTACTCGACTTCGCCAATCGATTTTTCCACTTGCATTGACGGCGGAAATATGGGATTCAACCAAGTTTGCGAATTTAGAGTTGACCTTGCCACAAAGAAACTGTTATCTGGAAAGAACCCCCGGAGCCCCGCGGTTGTTCCATACACTAAACCAGTATCGGTTTCAGGAGTAAAAGACTTTTTGGAAAATATATTTTGTTTATTAAAACTTTTATTTGGCGGAACTTGTTAAAATGCTATTAGAAATTAAATTTTTAATTGCGCTTCTCGTCACGCTAATTATAGAAACTGTTGTGGTTGTACTTTTAGCAAAATTTCTTTTTCGCCTAAAAGATATAAGTAACACTATTTTAATTGCAATAATGGCTTCTGTTCTTACTTTGCCTTATTTGTGGTTTGTACTGCCGCCTTTTTTACCTGCCGAAAATTACTTGCTTTTCGGCGAAATACTAGTGATAATTGCAGAAGCTTTGATTTACTTGTCTTTTACTAAATTAAGCTGGAAACAATCATTGATAGCATCGCTAGCTGCAAATATAATTTCATTTTACCTTGGCGGCTTTATTGTAAGCCACCTTTAATTTGAAGAGATGCGTATTTTTTTTATTGTACGGTTATTTTTCCAGTCATGCTTTGGTGGAAGTTACAGTGATAATTAAAACTCCCTATTTCGTTAAATGTGTGACTGTATGTTTGACCAGCGTTTAATGTTCCCGAGTCAAATGTACCGCCGGTTACCGCGTGTGGCGCAGCGTCTTTTTGCGTCCACGTTACAGTTGTTCCTTTAGCGATTGTTAATGTAGCCGGAGTAAATGCAAATCCACTTATTTCAACACTTGCCACGCTCGCTCCCGTTATTGTACCTGTAGAATTAGAGGTTGCTGGCGGTACGGTTTGACCGTAACATCCAGTTAGTAGAATAGTTGCAGCTAGAAATAACGCGATTGCTATTTTCATATAGCATAGAAGACGTTCGTATAGTTTAAATAAGTTGTTGAACGAATTATTTTAATGCAAATAGAGCAAGTTAAACAATTTTTTCAAGATCCGTACAACGTAATGCTTGCGTCTGTGTTGCTGCTTGTTGCGTTTAATTTTAACTCTGTTGGCGGCATAAGTGTACTCACAAGCGTTTTTCTTGTTGTTCTCACTTCTGTTATTGTTGATAGCACAATTGGTTATTTGAAATTCAAGCGATTATACGTTTCGGAAACTGCGGTTATCAGTGGATTGGTGCTTTCTCTAGTTATATCGCCCCAAACGCCACTCATTTTCTTAATAGCTGCACCTGCAATTGCACAATTGTCAAAACACGTGATTCGGTACAAGAATAAACCAGTGTTTAACCCTGCCGGTTTAGGCATGTTTTTAGTATTTTTATTATTCCCAGCCGGAGAAGCATGGTGGGGAAATTCAATCACGCTGCTTGCTTTAATTTTAGGGATTTACATCTCTTACCGTATAGCTAGGTTATATGGGTCGATTTCTTTTCTATCGGCATTTGTTATTTTCAATGCTAGCTATAGCTTCTTGCAAAATGCAGCTTTCGGTTTTAATTCAGCGATTTCACTTATTGCATCGCAACTATTTTTAGCACTTTTCATGGTTATTGAGCCGAAGTCCACAACGCCGCGCGTAGATGGACAAATCGTTTTCGGAATAGTCGCAGCGTTAATTGCGGTTATAGGTTTTGCGCTGAACTTGCCAAAGCCACTGCTGCTTGGTTTACTTTGTGCTAATCTAGCTGCAACTCTATTTAAGTGAGCAGAGAAAATTGCAATTGCTTTTTTTTAGATTATTGGCTGTTTTAAATATTTACTTGCGTTAAATTAGTTGATTTGATATGGTGCTTTCGGTTTCTCTGCGTGATATTAACATTTGGCTAGTGCAAAAAGCGCGCATGGTTGTTTACTTAATTGCGCTTCTGCTAGTTGTAGTTGTTTGGTTTTCTTTCAGCAAAAACGGCAGTGTCGATATGCCGATGTCGAACGCGTTTGGCTATTTGGCATTTTCTTTTCTTTCTTTAGCACTTATAGTTACTCCAATTCGTACGATATGGCCCAGGTTTGAGCTAAACGCATCGCTTTACATGGCGAGGCGAGCAATTGGCGTATCTGCGTTTGTATTTGGGGCTTTTCATTACTTAATTCAATTATCTGTAAATTTCAATAACGATATGCTCGCATTATTTTCACTTATGTTCACCGCTAATGGCACGTGGCTACTAGTTGGCTACATTGCGTTTGTTATTCTTTTCATTTTGTTCGCCACTTCTTTTGACTTGGCAGTGAAGAAGCTAGGCAACCATTGGTTTACATTGCACAAATTAGTGTACGTGGCGTATCTCTTCATTTTTCTCCACGCTTATAGTATTGGAGTTGATTTCGCAAACGGAATGCTGAACGCTTATTCTGGTTCTTTTGTAGCAATTGCAATCCTTACGCTAATACTTGAAGCTGTGCGTCTATACGTTGTTTATACTAAAAGAAAGCAAGAAGTCCCAATTTAATTTTTTTAGGTAGCTGGCGCTAATGGAAAAATATTTGGGTGCGTTTAGTACCTTGTTCTAGTGTGTATTCCGCGGTGTTGTGAGCGTCCGCCTCTTGGGTCGTATCTCCTCACGTGTCGCTTAAATGGTTGTCTTTGAACTTGGTCAGTTTCTACAAACGTTGTTGCTTTGCCGGTTTTACCCATTCTGCCAGTTCTACCTATTCGGTGTAAGTGAGTCTCTTTATCGCGTGCCTCGTCGTAATTAATGATGTGTGCAACGTCTTCAATATGTAAACCACGTGCAGCTACGTCTGTTGCGACTAGTATTCTAAACCTGCCTTCGCTGAAATCACGCATTATGCGTTCACGTTTAGCTTGACGCATGCCGCCGTGTAAATAATTGCACTTTATTTTTTGATCCATTAGCTTACCGCCAATATATTCAGCTACTCGTTGAGTTGCTACAAAAACAATGATGCGCGAATCAGGTTCACTGTGTATAATTTCTTTTAATTTATCAAACTTTTCTCTGCGAGTTAATCGAATCATGTTTTGCTCAATGCTGTTTTTTCTTTCAGCATCGCCAACTTCAATAAGCGTTGGGCTTTGCATGTATTCTTCAGCAATGTCTTGAATTTCGTGGCTAATAGTTGCTGAGAATAACATCATTTGCCTATGGGAACTAACGCGAGAGAGTATGTTGCTAATATCTTCACGGAATCCCATGTCCAGCATACGATCAGCTTCGTCAAGCACAACTAAGTTGAATTTTGGCAAGTCAATTGTCTTGCGTTGAACGTGGTCAAGAAGCCGGCCAGGCGTTGCAACGATTATATCGTAGCCGTTCTTCAACACCCGAAATTGTCGGCCAATATCGTCCCCCCCATAAATAGCGTATATGCGTAAGTAGTGGTTAGTTGAAATTGCGCGTAAATCTTTTGTAATTTGAATAGCGAGTTCGCGCGTAGGCGCTAAAATTAGCCCTTTTTTGTTTTTATCTGCTATAATTTGTTCAATAATCGCAATGCCGAAAGCAGCTGTTTTACCAGTTCCAGTTTGGCTGCGTACAATTAGTTCATCTCCACTTAAAAGTAATGGAATTGTTTTTATTTGAACTTCTGTTGGTTCAAAAAAGTTTAGGGAGTCTAAAGCTGCCAACGTTTTCTCGTTGAGACTCATGTCGCTGAATTTCATTCTGTTAATCACTCTCGTTTTATATTGCCAATATTGTAATCCGGTTTTTCTACGGTTACAAACGAAAGCGTCGCATCATGCAAAAAAGAGTAAACACTTTTACGCCCTGAAGAAAAATCAGATATCTATATTTATAAGAATTTCTAGGAAAAAAGGTACTGATAAGGCTTTGCCTTATGTGGATATTTGCATTCAGGTCAGTGCAGTGTTTAAAGCACAATAAGTTTAGCGACGTTTACTTTTGCTTTTTTCAATAGTTTCAACACTTGTTCAATTTTACGTGCTTCACCGCGCAAAATAAACATCTCCAAGCACTTATGTTCGTTTAAGTGGTAGTGCACTTGGCTTTTTATGAGCAATTGAAACTCGTGCATTATTTTGAACAATGCGGCTGTTTGCTTTTCTGGATGTGTAACTATGATTGCGGCGTCTATATTGCCAGTTAATTGTGTCAGTGTTTTTGATTCATTTAAAAGCGAAAATACTGCAGAGCGGATAGTTTCACTTCTTCCGTTGAAACCGTATTCTGTTTGTAGTTTTTTCAATTCTTTCAAAGTAGATTCATCTAAAGATGCACTTATAATTTCAGTCATTTTAATAACCTTTTAAAAAGGAAACGAGATAAGTTATTAACAATTTGTTTATATATTATTAACTGTCTCATTTTGTTTGTATTGATAGATATGGTTCTTGAGTTTATACTTGCAGCTACGATTATCGTTAGTTTGCTTGCTTTTTCAGGTGTTTTCCTTCTCAAAATTAAGCGGACGCACTTGGCAATTGTTTTGCCACTTGTAGTTAGTTTTGCAGCTGGAGTTATGCTTGGAGACGTGTTTATACACATTGCTCCTGAGTCCGCTGCTGCCCTTGGTGATACGGGGGTATTTTTCTACTTGCTTTTTGGCGTAGTGGCTTTTTTGATAATTGAAAAACTCTTATTGTGGCACCACCATAAGGGTGCTCATATTGATGCGCACGAAGCGAAATTGACGCCCGCAATGGTCTTAATTGGAGATGGCGCACATAACTTTTTTGACGGCGTTATAATCGCGGCTAGTTTTCTAAATAACTTTAACCTAGGAGTACTTTCTACATTTGCAATTATCTTGCACGAGATACCGCAGGAGATTGGCGACTTTGGCGTGTTACTTTCAACTGGGCTAAAACCAAAAAAAGTTATTTTGTACACTTTTGTTGCTCAATTGACCGCAATTGCCGGTGGATTAATAACCTACTTCTTTTTGACTAACCTGGCTCAGTTCACTCAATTATTTTTGCCAATTGCAGGGGGTGGCCTATTGTACATAGCAACTTCTGACATTATTCCAGAATTAAATAAAGAAGTTAAACTAAAAGAAAATTTATTTCAAATAATTGCGCTTGTTCTTGGAATCACAGTTATGTACTACTTGAAGGTCTACACTGGTTAAACTAAGCAAAGCTTAACTATTTCCACTGCTTAGTAATTTCATGCACTTCTCTAAACGCAAAGCACAAGTTGGCGTAGAGTATCTGGCTTTATTTGCTCTTGTGTCGGTTGTACTTCTTTTTATGTCATCTACTTTATTATATAATTTTATCCCCTAGAATTATTGATGGATTTTAATCCTGAATTTGGCAAGAGCTTTGGAAAATTAAGCGAGTTGTACGATGCAGTTCGGCCAAGTTATCCGAAAGAGTTATTTTCCAAGGTAATTGAGTTTACAAATCTTTCTCAATCTTCTAAGATTTTAGAAGTCGGCTGTGGTTCAGGCCAAGCTACGCTTCCATTTGCAAAATTAGGGTGCGGCATAACCGCGCTTGACATAAGCGCCAATATGATCACTCTTGCGCGAAGGAAAACTTCAACTTTTTCGAACGTTGAATATGTTACCTTTTCTTTTGAGGCTGCGATTTTGCCGTCAAATTATTTTGATATGATATTTTCAGGAACTGCTTTTCATTGGGTAGATCCAGCTATGGCGCATATCAAAGTCGCACGTTTGCTAAAAAGGGAGGGTGTATTAGCCCTTTTTTGGTATAATTTTGAACAAGTTGGCTTGAATCCGCCAGTAGCAAGTCTATTTCGTGAATATGGGTATGATTCAAAAACTGCGACAGGGTCTAAACAATATGTCTTAAGTGAAAAGCAGCGTATTGAAGATACGTTACTATTTGAACCAGTAGAAGTACATAATTTTCCAGTTAGTTTGACTTATTCTAAAGTAGATTATTTGAAATTTGTAAGTACCTTTTTTTGGGTAAGCACAATGCCGTTTGATCAAAAGCGAAAGTTTTTTACTGAATTAGAAAAATTGCTAATATTGCATGATGCCGTAACTTTTTTTTACCCGGTAGCACTACTGCTTACAAAAAAGAAATAATTACGTTTTAACTAGATTTTCGCATAGTTTTACGAATAGCCTAACTCCAACGCCAGTTGCTCCTTTTACGAAGTAATCACGTTGGCTGGTTGTCCATGCTGTTCCAGCTACATCTAAGTGAACCCATGGCGTGTTTCCAACAAAGTGTTTGAGAAACGCAGCAGCGGTGAGCGCACCGCCTGCCCCTTCTGGAGCCCCCAAGTTTTTAATGTCAGCTACATCGCTTTTTATTTTATCGTCAAAATCAGTCCCAAGCGGTAGTTTCCAACACCGGTCGCCACTTTGTATTCCTGCTTCTAGCACACTTTCTGCAAATTTATCGTTGTTAGTTGTTAATCCACTAAAGCTATTGCCAAGAGCAACAACGCACGCGCCTGTAAGCGTAGCTATGTCAACAACGTAATCTGGTTTATAATTAGCAACCGTATAAGCCAAAGCATCTGCGAGCACGAGCCTGCCTTCAGCATCTGTGTTTAGTATCTCGATTGTTTTTCCATTGTATGCTTTAACTACGTCGCCTGGTTTCGACGCTGATCCGCTTGGCAAGTTTTCAGTTGCTGCAAAAACACCAACAACACGTATTGGCAGTTGTAATTCACTTATTGCCTTCACGCTTCCAATCACTGCGCATGCGCCGTTTTTATCAAACTTCATTTGATCCATATCTTTGCCTGGTTTAAGCGAGATCCCGCCGCTATCAAAGGTGATTCCCTTTCCAACGAATGCAATTGTCTTGGAATACTTTGCTGGTTTATAGTCAAGGATAACCATTGCTGGTGGTTGTGTTGAACCAGCTGCAACTGAAAGCAACGAATTGCACCCTAGTTCTTCGAGTTTCTTTTTGTCAAGCACAGTGCAAGCGATGTTCTTGCTAGTTGTTGCAACTTGCTGGCCGGCCTTAGCTAAAAACGTCGGGGTAGCTACATTAGCTGGTTCATTTGACAAGTCCCGTACATAGTTAACTGTATTTGCAACAAGTAACGCGTGACCCGCTTCTTTTTCACTTGTGTTTTTTGGTTTGCTTGTAATAAGTGAAAGTTTTTCTAGTGTGGTTTTTTCTTTTTCATCAGTTGGCTTATACTTCAAAAATGAATACCCGGCTAAAACAGTGCCTTCAACCACGCTTGCAACGTCATCAACTGCAGTGCAATCAATTGTCAATTCTTTTGCCTTATACTGGCCAGCACATGCAACAAATTTACCAACTGCTTTTTTTAAAATTTCATTAGAATACTCTGCTTCTTTTCCAAGTCCAGCAAATATAATCGTTTTGTCTCCATCTATGGCTGCTACTTGGCATGCGTTTGCCTTTGCCTTAAAATCGCTTGTCTGTCGTATACAATAAGTTTTTGATATTTTTGCCTCTGTTCCTTCAAAAAGCACTACGCCGATTACGCCATTTTTGGCTTTGTCAATAAATTCTATCTTCATTGTCGATTCCACCCTCTTTTTTCTAATTCATTAATATGCGCTAAACTTATTATTTCTGTCTCTTTCACTCTTACTTAGTATTAATCTTTGCATATTCATTATACGATGTCACTTCCATTCTCTCAAAAAACCAGGCAAATTCTCCTAACTTCAGATTTTGCCCTTAATTCAGATACTTTGTCAATTGCAAAACGCTTTATAGAAAAAATATTAACGCGCCCCCAGTCGGTAACTGAAAGCGAGTTGGAAGACGCTAAACTACTCGCGACTTCTAAACTTTTGCTATCTTTATCGCCATACCAACTAATTGCTCGCTTTTCTGGTAATTATTCTCGTTTATGGCGAAAGCGATTTGTTGAAAATTCAAGCGAAGCAAATGAATTCAGCGGCGAAGTTTTTCCGACTCTTGTTGCCAGCGAAAATGGCGTTTATTCCATAAACGTGTTTGACTACTTAGCAAGCGAAGAAAGCATCTCGTTTGTAGCGTTAAAAAGTGGAAATGTTACGTTGTCTTACGAAGATTTTCTAGATGCACTATGCCGCCAAGTCCGCAAAAAAACCTTGACAGTTCCGCAGTATGTAACCCCTCCGATTGAAGCAAGGCAATTTGCACAATCACTCGCAACTGAATTTGCCGCGTCTATTCCAAAAGGAAAGAAGTTCCTTGAAAAACCTGACATCAAGCAAATTCTGTTAGGCGTAGCTGAAGGTGGCAGGTTCTATGCATGCATGAAACTATGCCGCGCGTGCTTCAAAGATGGATTATCACTTGAAGAAGCCAAACAAATTATCCTGGGGTTTGTCAAAGCATGCCCGCCAAGTAAAAACCCATTCACTGAAAAAGAAGCATTAACGTGCCTTGAATGGCTATATAGAAAAGGTAACAAAACTGAATGGAGTGCAAATGGTGCCGTCCAATGACCGAAATCGATGACCTCAATAATGTAAATCGCCTGAATTACTTGCAACTATTCAAAAAATTCTATGCTTCTAATGTCCAAATCAACGTTGACTCAATTGGCCAACGCGAGTTTGGAGTAGGAATAGACAAAAAAATTAATTTTCGCCACAAATCGTTTTCAACCCAACGCGAGTTTCAACAATTTCTTTCAAATGAAACGCCGAGGTTTGTATCGCATTCAGTTGGTCGCTTTGAATTTCCCTGGGTTCAGCCAATGGAAAAAAAGACCCTATTGTCAGCCGACTTGATTTTTGACCTTGACTCAAAACCAGAAGAAGGACACAACCAAGCATTTTGTCACAATTGCGTTGATAAAACCAGGGGCGACACAATTAAACTAGTTGAAGATTTTCTACTGCGTGACTTTGGCTTATCGCAAAGCGATTTACTCATAGTATTCTCAGGGTCAAAAGGGTTCCACGTGCACGTACGCGCTGCGTCAGTTCAACAGCTATCTTCAGCCAGCAGGCGACTTCTTGTCGATTACATAACTGGACACGAGTTAACTGTTGACAACCTAGTGACAAAGCGCGGCATTGGTAACCGCGCAACTACCTTGCACGGGCCAAGCGAATCCACAACTGGCTGGCGAGCCGAATTTCTCAATTGCGCACTTGCCTACTTGAATAATCCATTTGAGTTACAAAAGAAAAAAGAAAATTATCTAAAAGCTCACTTAGCAGATGTAGTTCACTTATTGAAAAACGGAAACTGGGACTTCTTTCATGGTTCAGAAGAAGTTTTACAACTTATCCTCGAAAAAACAATTCAAACTCACGGGGTACAAGTTGACTCTCCAGTTACTTTTGATGTCCACCGTTTAATACGCGTACCCGGAACACTTCACGGCGACACTGGCTTCCTAGCTAAACCACTTTCAATGGCAAGCTTGTCAAACTTCGACGCTACTCGCGATGCAACTGTATTCAAAGGAAAAACAAAAATAACCTTGCCGAGCTCACTCGCACTCAAGTTCGACAACGAATCACTCGAACTCCTAATCGGAGAAAATGAAGTTCCGTTGTCGCTTGCAGTGTTGCTAACTTGCCGCGGGATGGTTTAAAACCCTTTGAGCTACTAAGCTCATACAATCACATATGGACGAAATCAGTTTTGAAGAATTGCGCAAAGTACACTTGCAAGAGAAACACACTCCTACGCTTTTCCAACTAAACGAAGACTTTTACGACATTTATTTGAACTACATGGAAAAGTTTTACTCTGAATTAAAAGGCGATTTCTCAATTCAAAGCGCAAAAACATTTGAAAACTGCAAATCAGTCTTCTTAGAATTAACCAGATTACGTTGCCAAAAAATAATTCTCAAGGCATTTAAAGACTCAAAAGTCAACGCTTATTCAACTGAAGGCTTAACCCGCCAAGAAAAAATACTGTACGTGTCAATGATAAAAACGTTCACAAATTACGACTCTATCTATTCTGGCCCAAAGCAAGCGAAACCGGATAATGTCGTAGAAGTAAAACTAGAGATTTTAACTGATTTACCTGAACTTGTCTCTCCCACTGGTAAAACGTTCGGGCCTTTTTCCAAAAATTCAGTAATAGAAGTTGATGAAGAGATTGCAAAGCTGCTAATTGAAAAAAACGCAGCAAGAGTGGTTTAGATCTTGGCGTTTGGCCATTGGTTAAAATAACTAAAGCTATTTTAAGTTAGCCTTTTCTAAATAAAAAAGGAGAAATTACACATGATTATTCCAAAGCAGATAAACTCATATTGCCCGACTTGTAAAAAACACGGGGCACACAAAGTCAAAGTTACTACTAGTAAAATCAAACCCGGCCGCACACTAGCTTGGGGTTCACGCCGACACGAGAGAAAGTTGCGTGGTTACCACGGTAAAGTTAAAGGCAAAGCTAAAGTCAAAAAACAAGGTATTCGCAACAAGATTATGCTCGAGTGCTTGACATGCAAGAAAAAACATGAACGAGTCATCAGCGGCAGAATGAAGAAAAAAGCAGAAGCCAGCAAGTAGAAAATAATTTACGAGAAAGAAAGAGAAGAAAAACAGAAAGTAAAAACAAAAAAATCAAAAGAAAAATAAAAAAATAAAGCAAAAATGTTCGAGAGATAAATATTTATGAGTAAATTTTTAAAAGTACAATGTGACTGTGGCAGCGAAAGCGTAGTATTTGGAGACTCAAAAAGCAAAGTAACTTGTTTTAATTGCAAGAAAGAACTCCTTTCACCTCGCGGTGGCAAAGCACAAGTCAATTGCAAAATCGTTGAAATCCTCTAAAATCCTTCTTCACTTTTTTCAACTTTTCTTAAATTGAAAATTGAATCATTGCGACTGGAAAAATCTTTATAATGGCAGACAATCCCTATCCACAACAAGGCGACATAGTAGTAGCTACTGTTAAGAAAACCACTGATTTTGGCGCATTTTGTTCCCTAGATGAGTTCACTGGCCAAGATGCTTTTATACACATTTCAGAAGTTTCTTCAGGCTGGGTGCGAAGCGTACGCGAACACGTAAAAGAAGGACAACGCATAGTCGCACTTGTAATACGCGTTGACACACTAAAACGCCAAATTGACTTATCCTTAAAACGCATTAGCGAAGCTGAAAAAAAGCGCAAAATGGAAGCGTACAATTTAGATAAACGCGCTGCAAAACTACTTGAACGAGTAGCACTTAAAATCAACAAAAATCCAGATGCTGCGACCGCTGCACTAAATGACATCAAGTCAACCCTAAAAACAGAGTACGGCGACCTCTACACCGTTTTTGAATTAGCAAGCGAAGACAAAGAGCTTTCAAAAGCAATTCCAGCCGCTTGGGCAACTGGCATAGCAACTGTTGCAAAAGTTGAGATTAAACAAAAACAAGTCACTCAGCGCACTGTATTGAAACTAAAATGCTACGCCTCCGACGGCGTTGAACAAATTAAAAAACTCTTAAAACTACTCGGAACCCTCTCTACAAACGAGACAAAAATAGAAGTACATTACCTAGGCGCTCCAAACTACTACGTTGACATAACTACAACTGACTACAAAGCCGCTGAAAAAATACTCGCAAAAGCACAAGCTCTACTAACTGCTAATGCCCCTGACTCGGTTGATTTTCAAATCGCCAAAAAAGAAAACGCTTCAAAGTAACTATTGAGCTGAAACCATTTACATGCTTTTCAAATGCAAACAATGCAATAAATACACTTTAACTGAACAATGCCTCGCATGCAAAACAAATACTTCTCCAGCCCACCCGCCAAAGTACTCTAAAGAAGATAAGTACGCTATTTACCGGCGCAGAGAAAAATTTAGCTCGATAAATTAAAATCCAACATAGCTTAATTAACTCCGTTTCTGTAACCTCTATTAAACTCGGGTGTTATAATTAACTTGAAATTTCCGCAATTTACTGATTCATTCATACGCCAACATAAAGTTACCAAGTCAACCAATGGTATGTTATTCGTTGGGCTACCTGGCGTTGGATTTGCAAGTAAACTAGCCGTTGACCATTTAGTTAAACAACTTAAAGCACAGCGAATTGGAACCGTTTACTCCCCCCATTTTCCAAACCAAGTTATTGCAACTAACAAAGGCAACCTAAAAGCGTTTACATTAAAGTTTTATTACGTGAAAGTAAAGAACAAACACGTTTTTTTCCTTAAGGGAGACTTACAACCCTTAACTGTTGAAGGTCAATATGAAGTAACTGCAAAAGCGTTGCAATTCTTTAAAGAAGCTGGGGGACAAAACGTCTACGCAATGGCGGGTTTAGTGACTCACCCGGGTGAAAAAGACCGAGCTATATACGCTAGTTCAACTCACAAAAAACAATTAAAGGCGCTTAAGAAAACAATCGGGTCAAAAATACATAATAATTACGTTCCAATAATGGGCATGGCTGGACTTGTCCCAACCCTTTCGCCGCTATATGGCTTAACTGGCACTTGTCTGCTAGTTGAAACAACTGGTGAACCAATTGATTCAGTTGCAGCAAGCAAATTAGTTGAAGTAGTTGGTAAAATGATTGGAAAGAAGATTCCAATTGAACAACTTAAGAAAAAAGCAGAACAGGCAAAAGCTAATTTAGAGCAATTAAATAAACAACAAGCGCAAATGCAAGAACAACCGGCAATACCCGGCGCAGCGCCAGTACTGCCAAAAGACTCACTAAGGTACATTCGTTAACGCGCTTACTTATTTTCTGTTTTTGAGTTGCCCTTGTGGTGCATTTTTGAGCTCTTCAGTTAACAAGCACGCTTTACAATTCTCTCCAGAACATGGAGTCCCACATTTTGCACAGTGCTTCAATTCTTTTTCAGAAACAGGCGCTGCCACCATTAATTCTTTTAATGACAAGAACGACTTAATGATGTTAAATTTACTCCCGGGGTGCTTTTCTTCCACGCTGTTCAAGAAATCTTTTAATTCTCCCCGAAAAGAATCAGAGCTATACGGGCACTCTTGCAAGTGAAAAGGCAAATCGCGCAACGTGCAGTAAATGGCGCACTCTCGTTCTGTCACATACATAAGTGGCTTTATTCGCATTACAAATTTATCCCGTTCAGTTATTCCACTAAAGGCACCAAAGCGCATGAACCTAGCTGGTTCGCTTTTGAGAAAATTCATCAAAATAGTTTGAGCCATGTCATCGGCATTATGCCCAATTGCAAGTTTATCGCACCCTAAGTCAAACGCTGCTTTGTTCAAAGCGTGCTTGCGAAAAACCCCGCAATAACTACACGCGCCACGCCACTTGACTTTATCTCGCTTTTTAACTGTTTCATCCATTGAAATGCCAAAAACTTTCTTGTAAGAAAGCCGATGCAGTGTTAACCCGAGCTTGTCGCACAACGCCTGCGCTTTTTCAGCAGCTTTATCCCTATAGCCAGTTATGCCTTCGTCAATGAGAATTGGGATTAGTTGTGCTCCAACGTGTTTAGTTAGTTTAGTTAACACGAACAGCAATGCTGCGCTATCTTTGCCGCCTGAAACCCCGACCCCTATTTTGTCGCCATGCTGTATGAGTTTAAATTCTCTATTTGTTTTGAAAACCCTGTGTTCAAAATAAGCGATAAAGCACGGCGAACACAAGTCACTTCCGGTATAGCCAAGATCAACTACTGCATCGCGTTTTTTACACTTAGTACAAGTAACCACTTTTTTTTGTTCCCCTTCTATTATTCTCTATTAATTAGCCGCCGTAAATAATGTTGACAAACTCAAGTTTGTCGCCGTCTTTGAGTTCAGTTGTCGGGTGAGTTAATTTGCCATTTAATTTTATCAGACCGGTTTGCAAGTTGATTTTTTCTGCTTTAAGAATATCTGCCAATGTCGCGCCAGTTTTAGTTTGAATTTCCTTTGTTTTGCCATCAAGTGAAAAAATTACTTTCATTGCCCTCAGTCCCAAGCTTTTAAAAATACTGAACGTTCAATCTATTTTAACTAATTCGTATAACACGGTGAAAAATTTTAATGTCATTATATAACTACGTCCGAAAAGCGTTTGTACAATCTTTCAAAACCCGCAATGAAGCGCTCAAGAAGAGAATTGAACACTGGAGAAAAACCCCGTCAGTTGTAAGAGTACTCAAACCACTTAATCCCTTGCGTGCACGTGCACTTGGCTACAAAGCCACTCAAGACTACATTGTTGTACGTTCAAGAATTGCCAAGGGAAAACGCAGGAAACGCAGGCCAGACTTAGGCAGGAAGCCAGGCAAGAACCGCAAAACTGAACCACCTGGGTTACCCTTGCAAGAACTTGCACAAAGGCGCGCAGCAAAACACTTTTTGAACTTAACCCCAATTAATTCATATTTCGTCGGTGAAGACGGGCAGTATAAATTCTACGAAGTTATTTTCAGAAAATCACGCTAAGTTTTAATTTTATACTTGTACTGCGCTAATGTTTTCAAGAAATGAAGAACTTCACAGATGCAAATTTAGCTAATGCCGCTTTAAAGCCAAAAGTTATTTCACTTGGCTTTACAAACGTTCATGTTAATGCACCTAGCCTAGAAGCCGCCAATGTCGACGCGCTTATAAAACAATGCAAGCGCAAAAATTCCCCTCAATTAGTTAACCCGCTTTCTGCAGTTGACTTTTATAAAAGCGCGGCATTAATAGAAGTTTGCCGAGAGCAAAATAAATGTTTTGAAATACCATTATCTTACATTTTAAAGTCAGATAACCAGAGTCTAATGTTCTTTCAACTGCGTATATTTCTTAAAAATTGTTTGCGCAGGCGAGTGCCGTTTTGCTTTTCAACACGCGCTCACAATGAATTTGAATTACGTTCTCCGCGCGAGTTAATTGCAATTGGTCAAACGCTTGGCTTAACATATGAACAAGCAGCAGCTGGCTTGAGGTCGAAATTAGAATAGATGAAAATAAAGAGCAAGAGATGAGTACCGAACTTAAAATGAAAAAATTATTATTCGTAACATCCAACTCGGGTAAACTACTGGAAGTGCAGAGTATTCTTCAACCACTTGGTTTCGCTGTTGATTCAATCAACTTGGAGCTAACCGAAATACAAGGAGATCAAGCTCAAGTTGCGAAGCACAAGGCACTTGAAGCCCGCAAAACAGTGTCTGATTCTCTTGTTGTGGAGGACACTGGCTGGTACTTTGAAGCGTACGGCAATTTTCCAGGCATATTAGCCAGACAAATGGCGCAATCAATTGGCATTGACGGCTTGCTTAAATTACTAGAGGAAAAAAGCCACTCGGCTTATGTGCTTACAATCGCTGCTTTTCTTCCAGCTGGTGAAACCGAGCCATTACTTTTCACTGGCAAATGTAGTGGTCAAATAACTCAAAACAAAACTGAAGCGCATCCGCGTTTACCTTATGATTCGATCTTTATTCCAAATGGCGGTAATTGTACTTTTGGCCAAATGACTCAAGAGGAAATAAACAAGTATTCTGCCAGACGCAAAGCTTTTGAAGAATTGGCTAATTACCTAATTAAACACAAAAAAGAGTAGAAAAAACAAATGGAGCTTGCAAAAGTAAATCGCCCTGCGACTAACGAAAGAAAAAAGAGTTTTCCTTCTGTGCAATATGATGGCCGAGAGATTTACTTGTGCGGTTTTATGCATGGTGGCGGGGTTTACCGACCAGGAAAGGTTCCAATAGCGGCTACCCGCCATTTGTTCGCAACCGATTCGCCGTTTGTATTAATAGAAGGTAAAAAAACTCAACGAAAAGCAGCTAGAATTCTTAAACACGAGCAACTTTCAGAAGGTGAAGATATTGAAAGAGCGTTTTCTAATGTTTTAAAAAGACCATCAACTAAGCGAGAGCTTAAGCGTTTATTTGGGTTCAATTATTTAGTGCCCTTAAAAGCAATGGATGCGGCGGTTGTCTTAACCTCGCCATTTCTTTATCTGCGCAAAGATTCAAACAGGTTTAGAAATGATATTTACGAAGCATTACCTCCGCGTGCATTGCAAGAGTTAGCTATGTACATGCTACATTATGCCAGAATTGCCTTTGCTGACCCGAAAGTTCCTCGGCATAAGAAACTTGACTTTTTTATCGAACACTTCCGTAGTTTTTTAATGGCTGATGCAATTAAACAGCGTCATTCTGTTATTCCAAAAGAAATCCCATTTGCGCTATTCATGGGCGGCAATCATGCACCACAAGTGCACGCATTTCTTGAAAACCCTGCGCTTTCCGCAATATTTGAAAGAAAATTACCGCCCGCACTGATGAAAATCGTTAATGCGGTTAGGCGCATAAATGGACAGGCGATAAGGGCATATTCAGCTGAAAGCCAGCAGCCCCATTCTGGTTTACGTATGAGTAAACGCGCTGCTGTTGTGTTGGGGGAACGAAAATGAAGGCGAAAAAGCGTTATTTATCTTATAAAATTGAAGGGCAGACCTTTGACGAAAAGACGTTGAAAACAGTGCTACGCAAAGCCGTGTCGCGCTTTATAGGCGAAATGGGGTCAAGCGAAGCAAATGCCAAGTTAATTGCATTCAATGCGCCAACCAACGAATTTGTCTTACGCTGTGCAACCGACCAGCTTGAACAAGTAATCGCTGCAATTGCTCTCATAACTAGCTATAATTCTAAGCCTTTAGCACTGCGTTTACAAGGCATGAGTGGAAGCATCAAGCACGTTTGGAGCTACTAAGCATAGTAATAAAAAGACGGTTTCCGCAAAGTAATTCTGAACAAAAGAAAAAAAATTAAAAAACGGGTTTTGTTACCAAAATCTGCTTAGTTTTTGAACTTAAACGTTGTAAACGTTTTTAATAAAAGAAAAGATTACCAAAAGGTGAACTTACGCATTTATGTACCCTCCACAACAATCTGCATACGATAGAGCAATCACAGTTTTCTCGCCAGATGGCAGGCTATTCCAGGTTGAATATGCGCGCGAAGCAGTGAAAACCGGCAGCACTTCAATTGGCATAGTGTGTCGAGACGGAGTAGCTTTAGTTGCCCACAAGCGAATTACTTCAAATTTAATTGTTGGCGATTCACATGAAAAAATCTTTCAAATCGACAAACACAGTGCAGCAGCTTCAAGTGGTTTAGTTGCAGATGCACGTAAGTTAGTTGACTTTGCTCGCCTCGAGTGCCAAAAACATCATCTTACTTACGATGAGTTCATTTCAGTTGAAATGCTTGCCAAGAAAATCGGCGACCATTTACAATTTTATACTCAACTAGGCGGCGTAAGGCCATATGGTGTTTCCTTGCTTGTTGCAGGGGTAAGCGATGGACAAGCACATTTATTTGAAACAGATCCAAGCGGCGCATTGTTTGAATACAAAGTAACTGCAATTGGCGCGGGTAAAAAGACAGTAGAAGAATTAATGGAAAAAGAATACAAGGACAATTTGTCCGAACAAGATGCAGTTAAGCTTGCAATTAAAGCTTTAAAGAAAAGCTTATCGCAAGACGAGAAACTAACTGCGTCATATGTGGATGTTATGTTCATTTCAAAAACAAGTGCAACTGGTCGTTCCTATTCAAAAGAAGAACTTGCAACATTAGTGTAAGAAGTAACACATAAACATCGGCGTAATAAATTATGTCTGGCATTGAGAACACGTTAATTGCTCGCTTGGAACGCAATGGCGAGCACTTTGAAATACTTGTTGACCCAAAAAAGTCATACGATTACAAGACTGGTGCCAAGAAAGATTTTGAAAACGTTTTAATGTTTGATGAAATTTTCAAAGACGCAAAAAAAGGCGAACGACAAACAACGCCAGCAATCCAAAAAGCATTTGGCACAACTGACCCAGTTGAAGTTGCTAAGTTGATAATGCGCGACGGGGATTTACAGTTAACAACCGACCAGCGCAGGAAAATACTTGAAGAAAAACGTTTGAAAATAATTGCGTTAATTGCGCGTAATTGTGTTGACCCGCGCGCAAAAACGCCTCATCCGCCACAACGCATTGAAGCGGCCATGGAACAAGCGCGCGTAAGTGTAGATGCGTTTAAACCAGCTGAAGAACAAATGCTCGCCATTATTGAAAAATTGCGGGAAATAATCCCCATTTCAATGCAGCAAGCTAAAATAGCTGCTAAAATACCTGGGCAATTCGCTGCAAAAGCATATGGCGCATTGAAAGAATACGGGTTACAAAAAGAAGAGTGGGGCAACGATGGTTCGCTCCTGATAGTGTGTGAAATGCCTGCTGGAATGCAAGGCGAGTTCTTTGACCGGTTAAACAAGCTCACATCTGGCCAAGCACAAACGAAAGTACTATAACAAAATTTCAAAAATAAAATAGAATAAAATAAAACAAAATAAAATTTAACAGTTATATGGTGAAAAAAATAAATGGAAAAAAAGTTAATTCTTCCAGGCGATGAAGTAGCAGATACGCCAAAGCGAATGGACGGCTGTTTTATAGACGGTGGCAAAACTTACGCTGCTGTTGTAAGCATGGGTCAAGATGAAAAAGTTGTTCCCCTCAAAGGCAAATACTTGCCAATTGCAGGCGACTACGTTGTAGGAGTTGTTTCAGAAGAGCGATTCTCTGGCTTCAACGTTGAAATAAACTCTCCTTACGAAGGCCAATTATCCGCCCGCGATGTCCGCGACCCACTTCGAGTTGACGATGTAGTATTTGTCAAAATCGCATTTGTAGATGAAGTTAATGGCGCCACACTAGCTGACCCGCGTAGGTTAACTGGCGGCGAAATGCTTGAAATCGAACCAACAAAAGTTCCACGCGTAATCGGCAGGAACATGAGCATGGTTACAATGATACGCGACCACAGTGCAACTGACATTTTTGTTGGCAAAAACGGCCGCATTTACCTAAAAGGCAACAACACGTCACTTGCAGTTGAAGCGATTTTAAAAATTTGTAGAGAGTCACACACTTCTGGTTTAACTGACCGAATAAAACAATTTCTTGAAAACGGAGGCAATTCACAATGAGCTCAAATAGTCCAGACAAACCACAATTAATCAAAAATGGAAAACGCTTAAGCGGCAGGTCATTCACTGACTTAAGGCCACTGAAAATCACTGCAGGCGTACTTAAACAAGCAGATGGCAGCGCAATGATTGAATGGGGTAAAAACCGAATCATCGCAGCTGTTTACGGTCCACACGAAGTGTTTCCAAAATTCTTAACTAACAACAAAAAAGCACTTGTGAGCGCGCGGTATGTAATGGCGCCTTTCTCTTCTCTTGAAGACCACGGCCGCAGTGGTCCAAACCGAAGGAGCATCGAGATAAGCAAAGTTGCCAAACACGTGTTTGAAAACGCGATTTTAACAAGCAGGTTTCCAAAAACAATAATCGACATTCACATGGATGTAGTACAATCAGATGGTGGAACACGCATTGCCGCAATCACTGCGGCTTCAGTTGCACTTGCAGATGCAGGTATCCCAATGAAAGACCTCGTAGCTGGAGTTGCAGTTGGCAAAGTTGACGGTGAACTAGTTGTTGACCTTGACAAAACCGAAGACAATTATGGAGAAAGCGACGCCGCAGTTGTCATATCCCCCCGCACAGGCGACATCCTCCTCTTTCAAATGGAAGGTCTACTTACTCCAGAAGAAGTAAAGCGAACAGTTCGACTCGCAAAAGATGCAGCAGTACAAGTTCGCGAAGTACAAGTGGCTGCGTTGAAAAAACGCTACGAACAAGTAGCAAGTGAATTAGGTGAACAAATAGCATGATTTCTGACCAAATAAAAGCTCAATTTATAAAAGATTTAATAAAAGACAACAAGCGTGCCGACGGCAGGGACTTCATGGCATACAGGCCAATTGAAATCGAAAAAAACGTTTTCGAAAACTGTGAAGGCAGCGCAATTTGCAAGATCGGCGACACAAAAGTACTCGCGGGAGTTAAAATTGACTTAGCTACCCCGTTTCCAGACCGGCCAAACGAAGGGATGTTATCAGTTGGATGCGAATTCTCTCCAATTGCACACCCTTCTTTCCAAGCTGGCCCTCCAGATGAACGCTCAATTGAACTCGCACGAGTTGTTGACCGAGGCATACGCGCAGCAAACACAATTGACTTAACAAAACTCGTAGTTGCACCTGGAAAAGTAATGGGAGTCTTCATCGACCTCTACATCCTCGACTATAACGGCAACTTAACCGACGCCGCAGCAATGGCCGCAATGTCAGCTGTAAAAAACGCGATTGTACCAAAAGTTGAACAAGACGGAGAAGTGTACAAACTTAACCACGAAGAACGAAAACACCACTTGCCACTAGGAGAATCAGTAGTCACTTGCACATTTGAAAAAGTCAACGGGTCAATTTTACTAGATGCCAACATCGACGAAGAAAACGCATCAAGCGGCAGACTCACATTTGGAACAACTACAACCGGCAAAATCTGCTCAGCCCAAAAGAGCGGCTTAGCTTCATTTACACTAGAACAATTCGATTCACTAATTGACATGAGCCTAGAACAACGCCATGCATTAATGAAACTATTGTAAATACATGCATAGTAAACAGCAATAAATATTTGAAAGAGGTAAGAATTTAGTTATGGGTTCAAGATACGGTAGAACTATACGCAAACGAGAAGAAAAAGTACTAGTTGTACAGCGAGCTAAACACGGTTGCCCAGTCTGCGGCAAGAAAAACGTTAAACGCAAAGCAAACGCGCTATGGATATGCAATTCGTGCGGAGCAAAATTCGCAGGCGGCGCATACGCCCCAGAAACTGCAGTTGGCGAAACAGTACGCAAATTCCTAGAAGGACAACAAACTAAGTGATTAAACCAAAACATGGCTTTCGCATTATTCTCGGCAAACCTGCCAACAGCCAAATACGAAGCCAAGTTAGACAACCCATCTAAACCCCAATTGATTCAAGAAATCGCCAATTTCAGCCACGTCATCTCAGCAAACATATACGCTTATTCGCCAATCGACTACAAAAAAGTAGCTGCCGTTTGCCCCAAAATCACTACTCCCGCTAACCTCAAACAAACCCTCTCCACTCTTTCTCCAACCAAAATCTTTGAACTAGTTAAACCCGCAATTACACTTCAACTAGCTGAACCAACCGACGAATCACTATTAAAAAAGTTTAAAGAAAAACAAAAAGCACTTGCAGAAATCGCAGTAAGTGCCTTTATTCACGCTTTGTTTGTTCAAGTTTACCCACAAAAATTCAGCCAAAACGGCTCGCCAACTAACAAAGAAGTGAGAATCGCTTCAAATTTACCCGAATGGTTCATTGTAAAAAAAGTCGATGTACAAAAAGCAGAACCAAAAGAAGTACTAATGACCATGTCAAGCATGTACAACTCACTACACTCAAAATACGGCGACTTAACCCAACTATCATCAACTACCCCCGAACAAACCAGAAAATCATACGCAAACTTACTCACCGTACTATCCAACCTCCCAACTGGAACCGACTTCGAAAACGAATGGAAAACCTTTAGCTTGCTATCTAACTCAGGATTCCCACCAATCCCATCAACAGTAACAATCGGAGAACTATACCCCGAAATAAAAATTCCAAAACCACGCGGCAACTTTGGCAAAAAGAAAAAGTAACCAGCTCCGATAAAAGTCTTTTAATTCTAATACCACTCTAAAAAACTACAAGCCACAATGGGGGATTGGGCTAGCCTGGCTATGCTTCCAGCTTTGGGAGAGCCTTTTCTTTTTTACAAAAAAGAAAAGCCTCGGGAAAAGAAAAAACCCGTACGCTCAAAAAAAGCTGGAGACCTGAGTCAACCTTTTCTTTTCAAAAAGAAAATGTTGATGAAAAGAAAAATAGGTTGCAGGTATTCGAATCTCAGATCCCCCATTTATTTTTTTTGCAAAGAAAATGTGTATAGCTTTTTTAACATGGTTTATCCTATTTTTACTTGGAAAGTTCCCGCCTTAGCTCAACGGTAGAGCACTCAACGCGCGCCTTTCTTTACAAAAGAAAGCCGCAGGGAAAGAAAGTGTGTATAGCTTTTTTAACGCTCTTTATCCTATTTTTACTTGGAAAGTTCCCGCCTTAGCTCAACGGTAGAGCACCCCGCTGTAGCACTGTAATCTCACTTTTAAAAGTGAGACAATAGAAACGGGGCGGTTGTTGGTTCAAATCCGACAGGCGGGACTATAGTTTTTTATTGAGCTTAGTGTTACTTTTTCTATGCCAGAAAAAAGTCGCGCATTTGTAATCGTGCCTAGAAAACCGCTTGTTATTCCAAAGCCAGTTAAACCGGCACACGAAGAGGTTACTGCCGGGCACGAAGACTTCTTAAAAGAAGATCCAGGTGAAGCAATTGAAGTGGGGGGGTACCATTTTGTCCGTCCACAAGGAGAGCATTTCAGGCATAGCCGGCCAACTTTCTCATTTGGATCTAAGGACATAAAAGGGCAGCTAAGCGAAAATAAGGGTGTAGTAGCCATTTACACCCACCGTGGAGTTTTTGTGGGCAGTCCACGCCGTGGCTTTAAGGATGCAGCTGCAAAAGTGGGAGTACATTAGCTATACCATGGGTGGCCGATTTATAGTTGGCGGGATGGAGATCCAGATACCGCGTATGTTCCGCATTCAAATTATAGTGACTCGCCGTGGTTGTTTGAAAGAATTGATATGCGCACTGGCCGGTTGAAGCCAGAGTTCAAGCATCTTCTTGGCGAGCATAGTAAAAAAGTGAACGAACCTGCTGAGCCGATTCAGGCTTTAATATCTGGAATTAAAGACGACCATGCAGCATTTCACGCGGTTCATGAAAGAATAGATGATGAAATCGCTTCTGCTTTTACTGCAACTGAAGCCTACAAACCAAGTCCAGCGGTTCTTGGCTACGTGGTTAAAAAATTAGGCTTATCCGCCGCTTCTACTCCAGCAGGCGTAAGAAAAGATTTGCAAGCACTTGCCAAGCGTTTTCACACTGATCGTTTAAAGGGAATAGATGAGACAAAACATCGCCGAGTAGTGAACTTGATAAATTCCGCGCGCGACTTTTTAAAACACCTTAAAAGCTTCGACTAACTGTCTTGCTTTTTAAATTTAGGTTTGTTTACTTTTTCTATGGTTTCAAAGCAACGCATTCCTTTTCAATTCGTCGAACGCAAGGCTGGTTTTAGAATAATTGCTGGAAAACCCATTGACATTAAGGCAGCTCTCTCAAAAGATATTGCCCGAAGTGCAAAAGTGCCTCTTACTTATATTCAACCTACTGGTCAAGTTGGAACACATGGCGTAATTGACTTTAGTGTGAAACCTGCGAGGCATATGTTGTTGTGGATTATACCTAAGTATATTATGAATCATGAATTGCGCTTCAGATTACTTGATGCAATTGCTGGAGAAGAACTAGTCGGCCACATTGAAGGGCGTGGAGTTCCGCTCGAATATCAATCTCAGCCAGGACAATCTGCAGGTGAAAAGCTTAACATTGGAAAACGGTTATGGGGTAGGGCAATTCGCCACCTTCGCAAGCAAGGCGTTAAACTCGTTTTTGCTTCAACTCAACATGATAACGCGCTTAAAAGCCAGCTTGACATGGGAATGCAAGTACTTTACCATGATCCTTCGGGGTTCTTTATAACTGCAATGCCATTAGATCGCCGCCCGCCTAAGGAACGCCGAGCAGTTTTACTTACCCGCGGTCAACCACGCTAAAAGCTTTTTCAATCGTCCTTATCATTTCGATTGTAGAAGCAATTTTTTCACCGTGTTGTAACCAGTGAAATTCGCTGTGTTCATTGCTTAAACGTAATCCGGAAATATCATTGCAAGTAACTAGGTAGTCAATCTCAATGCATTGCACTCCTCCGCTCATCCAACTCCACACGTTGAATGGTTGAAGCGCATTTATTTCAAGGCTAGTTTCTTCACGAAATTCGCGCTTCAAAGCAGTAACTGGATCTTCACCAAATTCAACTTTGCCGCCTGGAATTTCCCAAAAGCCGGGTAGAAACTTTTTTGACTCACTACGCTTTACTGTAAGTAACTTTCCACTTGCAAATAATGCACCGCCAACAAGTACGACAAACTCGCCCATAATTACCCCTCAAAGCCTCACAGCGCCAACATATAAAAACTTCCGTTTGACAACTAATTCTATAATATCTAATTGTGACACAAATAGTGACAAAAACAAAATTGAACTAAACGTGACAAAATTAGTTAAATAGTGCATTTCAATGCCTTGGTGGTGTAGTGGCCTAGCATTCAAGATTGTCACTCTTGCGACCCGGGTTCGATTCCCGGCCAAGGCGCTTTATTCTTTTATTTTTTTGACTATTCCGTGGACTGCGTCTACTTGTACTTTATCTCCATCTTTTAACCACTTTGTGGATACTTTTGTTCCAATGATACATGGTTTTTGTAATTCTCTACTGACAATAGCGGCGTGACAGGTAATTCCGCCGTCATCTGTGATAATAGCTGATGCAATTTTCATTGCTGAAATTAGATTTGGGTTTGTTGCCCTAGATACGAGGACGTTGCCTGCAGAGAATTTAGCTAGATCGCTCGCTGAGTTAACTATTTTAACTTCTCCGAACGCAATGCCGGCAAAAGCAGTTGACCCCCGGATTTCGTTTTGTTCAAGTAGATTTGTAGTGCGTTCTGCAATATTCTCGCAGAGTTTTTTGGCGGTTTTTCCAGTGAAAAATACGGCGTCGTTTTCAAAAGTGGCTACGCAAAAACTAGCGCGTCGCGTAACTTCCTGAAGATCGATTTTTCCATTTATTGCGTTTGTAAGTTCTTGGATAGTCATGAACCTCGCTTGACGTGGTGAAGTTCCGATGCGTTTTGCAATTTCTTTTAAAACAGGATAATAATTGCAACTAGCTTCAAAAATAACTTCTTTTCTAAGCGCTTTCAAATATCCAAATGTCTTGGTAACTTCTATCCAGTAAAGCTCCTCTTCAGTTAACTCTAAAATAGAAACTAGTCGTTTTTGTTCGGCAACTAGATTTTTTTCTGCTAGTTCGAGGCCGGCTATTTTGTTGTATGGTTCTACTTTGCTTTTAGCTAATGCCGCAAGCGCTTCAATGAAGTATTCTTTCACCAGTACCATCGGTCCATCGTACTGGAATTGTAGCCACTTGTATTTTTCAACGTGCTTGTCTACTAAGTTTTGAATGTCTTTGAATTCGTGCAATCTGGTGGTGATCTCACTCAGTGGCCTGTTGAATAGTTTGCATGTTTCCTTTGACTTTTTAATGCTGGCTAAAATTGCGTATAGTTCAAAGTCTTGTTGTGCTAGTTTAGTGCGTTTGTTTGGTGTTGTTAATGTTGAAAAGGCAAAGGCTACTGAAACCTGCTTAGTTAGAACTGCTTTTTTACTTGCCAAGACCTTCATTATCTTGTTAGAAAGCGAAAAATGCTCGAAATCAATATGGTTAATGATATGCCCCCATTTGTTCATCTCGACCCATAGTAAAAACATTTTTTTGTAATAGCTTAACAATTCATCTGAAGGTGTTATTTTTACTTCAAGCGAATTCATTTTGTAGCCGTGTCCCTCGACTATTGCAATACTCCTCTCGCTTTTTGAAACTAAATTGTCGAAGAAATCCCGATCACCTAGTTTTTTCAATACTGCTAAACCCGCGTTTTCATAATTTTCAAGCAAAGTAGCTGGCCTAGACTGCCTTTCGGCATATTGCACAATCCAGCGCTCCTTAACTCCAGTTACATCGTGTGCATTACAAGCTGCCGTGAAGTAAGCTGCGTCGTGAATAAACGGGCTCAGTTCGTCTACATCAATAATAGTCCACTTTTTCATTAGTTAATCCATAGCGCTGGCAGCTTTAAAATCACTTTTAATTATAGAATCTCTACTGCTTTTTTCTTCCACGGAGTTATCCTCATGTTTATTTTCTTTGTGCCAAAATGCCGTACTAACTAGTTCACAACCATTTTGTTCGCTTCGCCTTGGCGCTTTTTATTTTGTAACTTCGTACAACTTTCTGTGGATCTTTTGAAATGAACAGTGTTGTGGAAAGTAAGGGTTTGCTTGGTTTGTCTTCAGCTGAGGCTTTTAGCAGGTTAAAGGAGTTTGGGTTGAATGAGTTGAAGGAGAGTAATCCTTTAACTGCTTTTGATATTTTGAAGCGCCAATTAGTTAGTCCAATGCTTTACATTTTACTAGTGGCTAGTATAGTGTCTTTTTGGCTCAATGAGTTAGTTAATTTTTTTGTTATTATTGCAATTATTTTAGTTGGGATAGTGCTTGGTTTTGTTCAGGAGTATCGTGCTGAAAAGGCAATGGCGGGTCTCAAGAAGTTAGTTCACCCGATGGCTAAAACTTTTCGCGATTCAACAGTAACTTTAGTAAATTCTGTTGAGCTAGTGCCTGGTGATTTAGTGTTGTTGGAAACTGGAGATAGAGTTCCAGCTGATGCAAGAATTTTGGAGTCCACTTCACTCAAGGTAGATGAGAGTATTTTAACTGGTGAGAGCAATGCAGTTGAAAAAAACAATGGCGATGTTGTTTTTGCTGGTACGCAAATAGTGCGTGGAAAATGCAAGGCGCTTGTCACGGTGACTGGAATGAATACGAAGCTTGGACAAATTGCGGCGTTGATTCAAAGTATAGATGAAAAAACTCCGCTGGAAAAACGTTTAAACAATGTTTCAAAGAATCTAGCGTTAGTTGCAGTGGCTGCGTGTATACTTATAATTCTAATTGGGTTATACCGCGGTGCACCGTTTTTTGAATTGCTAGTAATTGCGCTTGCTCTTGCAGTTGCAGCTGTTCCAGAAGGTTTGCCTTTGACAATTACGCTTACGTTGGCTTATGGGATGAAACAAATGGCGCGGCATAATGCCATTATTAGGAAAATGTTGGCAGTTGAAACCCTGGGAAGTGTTACGGTTATATGCGCTGATAAAACAGGTACACTTACTCAGAATCAGATGACTGTTGAAAAAATTTATTCAAGCGGAAAAATATTTGAAGTTACTGGAACTGGTTACGATCCACGTGGAGAATTCAAGTTAAACGGAAAAACAGTTCAATTGCAAAATTCAAGTAATGCGGATGAAACGCTAGCGCGTTTACTTCAAGGTGCTGCGCTTTGCAATGACGCGATTGTAAAAGAAGCCGATGAAAAGTGGAGTGTGATAGGCGATCCAACTGAAGCTTCGCTTGTAGTGGTTGCTGCAAAGGCAGGTTACTGGAAAGATGAGTTAGAAAAGTCATTTCCTAGAATAGAGGAGATTTTATTCACTTCAGAACGCAAGTCAATGACTACTATCCACAAAAATGACGGGGTACCAAAAGAAGTAATTGCGTATACAAAAGGCGCGCCTGAAACAGTCTTAGCGCATTGCGCTTACATTGAACAAAACAGCGTAATTGTCAAGCTCACTAAAAAACAAGCGGGTGAGATACTTCAGCGTAATAGCGAATTTGCAGCATCTGCTTATAGGACACTTGCAATTGCTTATCGCAAAGTAAAAAGTAAACAAGATCCAGAAGGCGAACTAGTGTTTTTGGGACTAGTTGCAATGCAAGATCCCCCGCGCGAAGAAGTCAAACAAGCAATTCAAACGTGCAAAAGCGCCGGAATAAAAGTATTGATGATTACTGGCGACAATGAAGAAACCGCAAAGGCAATTGCAAAACAAATCGGCCTCTTTGATGAGCGAAATATAGATTTCGGTGACTTAAAAAATGAAAAAGTGAAGCGAATTGTAAGTGATGGCGCAATTACTGGTGCAGAGTTAGCTGAATTAACTGACGAAGAGTTTGAAACTGTTGTGGACCGCGTGCATGTTTACGCTCGAATAATGCCAGAACAGAAGCTCCGCATTGTAGATGCTTTGAAGAAAAAAGGGCATGTTGTTGCTATGACTGGTGATGGAGTGAACGATGCGCCGGCGTTGAAAAAAGCAGACATTGGCATTTCAATGGGCTTAACTGGAACTGAAGTGGCAAAAGAAGCTAGTTCAATGGTGTTACAAGATGACAACTTCGCTTCAATTGTAGAAGCAGTAAAACAAGGGAGAACAATTTACAATAACGTTGAAAAATTTCTCACTTATCTAACGTCACGCAACTTCACTGAAGTAATACTCTTGTTGTTAACCACTGCTATTCTTGGTTTTCAATACGCGCCATTATTAGCAATTCAAATTTTATTCATAAACACAATTGGTGAAACTCTGCCGTCAATTTCTCTTAGCCTTGACCCGAGCCGCGATTCAGTTATGAACAAAAAACCCCGTTCTCCAAACGAACAATTCTTCAAGCCGCGAAATGCATTTATAGTTGCGATGGTCGCATCGGTTATAGCGCTATGTGTTTTCTCGGTTTTCATGGCTAATAACCCAACGCAAGAATTAGACTCTGCAAGGACAATAACTTTTGTCACAATTGCATTGCTCAGTGCGGTGCTTCCATTTGCCTTTCGGTCACTTGACGAGCCACTATCACAAATTCCCATTGCGTCAAATAAACTAATGCTCGCAAGTGCGGGTGCAACCGTTGCAATTATACTAGTCGTACTTAATTATAGTCCATTGCAAAGTATTTTTGGGTTAGTTTCACTTTCTTTGTCTGATTGGTTTTATCCTCTTGCTACAATTATAGTGATAATTGCAACAGTTGAAATTGCCAAGTCACTGGCAAATAGATTCTTCACTGCTTCCAACGGAGTTTAGCAGAATTAGTTTTTAATCAATGTCTTCGACAATTTGGAATAATCCGACTTGTATTTTTCGATTGCAATTTGGCTGTTGCGGTCTAGTGAAGGTACAACTGTTGTCAGTGTTTCAGTTGCTATGAATAAATTTTCAACAAGCAAAATTGCTGCCCAGTTTTTTTGGAAATAACCACCGCGCGAAATCATTACATCTTCTCCACTTGCTTTTGACAACAAGAACCTAACTTTTGGGTACGGGTGCGCCATTTTAGACAAGTTACGGTAATGCTCGTGATATGCATTGAATTGTTTGGAGTCGCGCAGTGTTTTTCTAAGTAAAGGCATTACCTTGTCGGACTCGTAGTCAACGTCTTGCGACCATGCTTCGTCGGCATCGGCATCAATTGAATACGCTTTTAGAAAAACAGCCCCTTCAAAAGCCGAACGTAAATTGGAAACACTTGCAGAGTAATTTCCTGCAAGAGTATTTTGAAACGCTGAAGTTAATTGTGCGGTGATCCACGTGAATAATAGCATCGACGTTGACTTCGCACTAGCTTCGCCTTGCTTTACAAGTTGCGGTACGATATCTTGCATCGAGGATAGCTCACTTTCAACTGCTTTGCACAGTGGTTTCAAGTCCGAATCTGCGATTGTAGTTGCTCGGCAGTTTGCTTCTCGTCCTTCAAGTGATCCAAAACTCGTCATTTTGTATCGAACTTCGAAAAAGTTAAGCTAACTATAAGGTTTTTAAACTTTGGTATGCGTAAATTACTTTACCAAATTGCATTTTGGAAGTACTAGCGTATTTTATGCAAATTTGCGGGCGATCACGGGGCTTGAACTTAATTTATCAGTAAACATAGTTGTTTTTCGTAGTCTACTATATTCTTTGCCTTCGATGATGTTCGCCTTATGGGCGTTTGGGTGTTTAGGTTAAAATGGCTGAAAAAACAACTAAGACAATAAAGACAACGAAGAAAAAGTCAAAAGCCAAAGTTGAAGAGGTTATAAACTATACTCCTCTTGACCACGTGTTAGTTCCAAAAACTGAACAAGCAACTGAAGATGAATTAAAAACCCTAGCCGGCAGCTTAGGTATTACTCGCGACAAATTACCTTTAATTAATTCAAAAGACGCTTCAATCGCTTATCTAAAATTACGACCCGGAGACGTAGTGAAATTCACTCGCAAGAGCTTAATCAACGCGTCTGAAAATCCTTATTATCGCCTAGTCATAGGGGAATAAGTTCAAAATATTTTTTTATTTAATTTAATGTGGTGTTGCTTTGCGCTGGTTTTATGCGCGTTAATAAATTGAGGGAATGAAAATATGATTAAATCTGCAGAATCTCAAATGATGGCGCTTTACTTAAAAGATAATAGTTTAGTAAAGCAGTTTATTGACTCTTATGTTAAGTTCATCGAAGAGGGAATGCAGAAGGTAATCAACTCGCAGCCGCTTATTGAGCCGCAGATTCAAGGGATGCAATTAAAACTAGGCGGCATTCGCGTTGAGAAGCCAATGATCACTGAAGCAGATGGCTCTCGTAGACCGCTATATCCCATGGAAGCTCGCATGCGTGACTTGTCTTACACTGCGCCTGTTTTTCTAGAAATTACCCCAATCATCAAGGGGGTTGAAAAGAGAACCGAAGACGTGTTCATTGGCGAAATCCCAGTTATGCTTAAGAGTAAAATTTGTTATTTGTATGGAAAATCTCGGGAAGAGTTGATTAAACTTGGCGAGGATCCAATGGATCTTGGTGGTTACTTTATAATCAACGGCACTGAAAAAGCGCTGATGACTCTTGAGGACCTTGCTCCAAACCGAGTGCTTGTAAGCCGGGATAAGGCAAAAGAGTCAGTTGAGGCAAAAGTGTTTTCAACTCGCATGGGCTTCCGTGGCAGATGCACTGTTGAGCGCACTAATGAAGGCAAAATAAGCGTTTCAATGCCATCTTACAGTAAATCCCTTGAATTAATACTTGTTCTAAAAGCGCTTGGGTTTGACAAAACTGATAAAATCATTGAATCTTTCAGCGAAGATCCCGAAGTGAAGAACGATGTTTTACTTAATCTTGAATTAGTTGAAGCAAAGAATAAGGCAGATGCATTAGAGACAATTGGTCGACGTGCGGCACCTGGTCAGCCAGTTGACTATCAAGTGCGCCGTGCTGAACTCCTCTTAGACCACTATTTATTCCCCCATATTGGAGTGGATTCATCTACTCGAACTGCAAAAGCTTTTTACTTATGTCGAATGAGCGAGCGAGCAATTAAAGTTGCATACGGTAAACGTGTAAGCGAGTCAAAAGATCACTATTCAAACAAGCGACTTAAGATTTCCGGTAAATTAATGGAAGAGTTATTCAAATACGCATTTCAATTTTTAATCAAGGACATCAGTTACCAAATTGAACGCGCTAATGTACGCGGCAGGAGACTTTCGATGTTCGTTGTTGTTAGGCCAGATGCATTAACTGACCGAATCAAGTATGCTTTTGCAACTGGAAACTGGGTTGGCGGGCACACTGGAGTTTGTCAGCCAATTGATAAGTATAACTACATTTCATCGGTTTCATTCTTGCGTCGTGTAACTAGCCCATTGGCAAAGAAGCACCCGCACCACAAGGCAAGAGATTTACACGGTACTCACTTTGGCAGGCTTGACCCAAATGAAACTCCAGAAGGACCAAACTGTGGTTTAGTTAAAAACTTAGCTCTATTTTGCGAAGTTACAACTGGGTCATCTGAAAAAGGGGTTGAAGATGCTTTGAAACAACTCGGCGTATCGCCAAAACTTTAAGGTGTTGAAAAAAATGGAAAAAATTAGTGTTTATATAAACGGGCGTTTTATTGGCTTCTCTGAAAACGGAGAAAAATTGGCAAAGGAATTACGCGAGAAGCGACGCCAAGGCCAATTAGAGTCAGATGTAAACGTAGCTTTTTTCCCACTAACAAGTGAATTATTCATCAACACTGACGAAGGCAGAGCAAGACGTCCATTACTAGTTGTCAAAGGCAATAAAACTGCATTGACTGAAGATCATTTGAAGAAAATTGAAACTGGTGAAACTACTTGGAAGTCACTAGTTAAACAAGGGGTAATTGAATACCTCGATGCAGAAGAAGAGGAAAACGCTTTCATTGCATTGAACTCAGAGCAATTAAAAAATGAAGAAAGGCAATACACTCATTTAGAAATCGACACCTCTTCAATACTCGGCTTTGCATCTAGTCAAGTTCCATTCACAGAGTACAACATGGCACCAAGAGTGCTAATGGCAAGCCAGCACACTAAACAAAGCCTTGGGCTATACGCTGCAAATTACAACTTACGTTCAGAAACACGTGGTTACTTACTTTACTACCCGCAGAGGCCAATTGTCCAAACTGACGTTTACAACAACTTAGGAGTTTACAAGCGCGCAAGCGGACAGAACTTTGTAGTCGCTGTACTTTCTTATGCTGGCCACAACATGAACGACGCTATTGTCATGAACCGTTCAGCAATTGACCGCGGACTCGGCAGAAGCGTCTTCCTACGCACTTACAGTGCCGAAGAACGCAGGTACCCCGGAGGCCAAAAAGATAATTTTGAAACTCCACAAGAATACGTGCAAGGCTACTTAGGCCCAGAAGCATATTCAAAAATTGATTCAAACGGGTTAATCTCGCCAGAAGAGCCAGTTGAAGCAAACTCTGTACTCGTTGGAAAATCCTCTCCACCTCGCTTCTTAAAAGAAATAAGCGCCCTCGATGTAGAAACTGAAAAACGCAGGGAAAGTTCACTTACAGTTAGGTCAAACGAAGAAGGGATAGTTGACTCAGTTATGCTTTCTGAAACCCTCTCTGGAAACAAAGTTGTTAAAATCAAAGTACGCAAAACAAACATTCCAGAAATCGGCGACAAATTCGCATCTCGATTTGGACAAAAAGGAGTAATCGCACTACTTGCAGATCCAGTTGACTTACCATTTACAAAAGACGGAGTTGTACCCGATTTAATCATCAACCCCCATGCAATTCCTGGACGTATGACTGCAGGCCACTTGCTTGAAATGCTTGGCGCAAAAGCAGCTTGCCTTGACGGCGCACTCAAAGATGGAACTTCATTCCGTGGAGACAAACAAACTGATTTTGAAGCTTCACTAATTGAACAAGGATTCCACCCCGCTGGCCACGAGACAATGTACGATGGAAAAACTGGAAGAATGATGCACGCTAAGATTTTCATGGGCGTAATTTACTACCAACGTTTACACCACTTAGTTTCACTAAAAATGCACGCGCGTTCACGCGGACCAGTGCAAATGTTAACCCACCAGCCAACTGAAGGACGAGCACGCGAAGGTGGACTTCGATTAGGAGAAATGGAACGTGACTGTTTCATTGGCTACGGTGCAGCTTCATTGCTAAAAGAAAGAATGATTGACTCTTCAGATAAAACAACTGAACTCGTATGCGGTGACTGTGGTTCATTAGCTGTACATGACAAAGTTAAGAACAAACGCTTTTGTCCAGTATGTGAATCCGGCGAAGTACACGAAGTACAAATGAGTTATGCGTTCAAGCTTTTACTTGACGAAATGAAAAGCATTGGAATATTTCCAAAGCTAAAACTAAAATCTCAAGCTTAATGACAGATACTGGTGATATGAAAAATGCGTTTAATTGATTCAATTGAATTTTCTCTCTTTTCTCCTGACCAAGTGCGGAAAATGAGTTCAGTGAAAATAACTGTTCCAGACACTTACGACGAAGACGGCTACCCAATTCAAGGCGGGTTAGCTGACCAGCGCCTTGGGGTAATTGACCCTGGGTTAAAATGCAAGTCATGCGGCGGTAGAATGAAATCTTGTGCAGGTCACTTTGGAAACATTGAACTTGTACGCCCAGTTATTCACGTTGGATTCGCCAAAACTGTTTACCAATTATTAAAAGCAGTTTGCCGAAAATGCTCTAGAGTAATGACAAATGCAACTGACTTAGATGCAGTTAAACGCGCAGCGCAATGTCCCCACTGTAACGAAAAACAAGTTGTCATCAAATTCGTTAAACCAACAAACTACTATGAAGCTGACCGCAAATTATTACCCAATGAAATCCGCGAGCGCCTCGAACGCATACCTGACCAAGACTTACAACAACTTGGTGTTAAAATAAGGCCAGAACTTGCAGTTCTAACTGTTCTACTTGTCCCGCCAGTTAATGTACGTCCATCAATTACACTTGAAACTGGCGAACGCAGTGAAGATGACTTAACGCACAAGCTTGTCGACATCATTCGCATTAACCAACGCCTTGGTGAAAACATCGACGCAGGCGCACCACAATTAATCATCGAAGACTTATGGGAACTACTACAATACCATGTTGTTACTTACTATGATAATGAAACCGCTGGAATTCCTCCTGCTCGACACAGAAGCGGACGCCAACTCAAAACCTTATTCCAAAGACTAAAAGGAAAAGAAGGAAGATTCCGTTACAACTTAAGCGGAAAACGTGTTAACTTCTCAGCACGTACAGTTGTCTCTCCAGACCCAGCGCTTTCAATTAACCAACTTGGAGTACCACAAGAAATTGCACAAGAATTAACAATTCCAGTAAGCGTAACTGAATGGAATCTCGATTCAATTAAAGAATTCGTGCGCTTGAACCCAGGAAAAATCAATTACGTAATTCGACCAGATGCACGCAGAAAGAAACTAACCGTTGCAAACCTCGACGAGATACTCAAAGAAATTACTCCTGGCTACCAAATCGAACGCCAGTTAATCGACGGCGACTTAGTTATATTCAACCGACAACCTTCACTGCACAGGGTTTCAATGATGTGCCACGAAGTAGTTGTACTCCCAGGAAAAACATTTAGGTTCAACGTAGCAGACTGTTCTCCTTACAATGCCGATTATGATGGAGACGAAATGAACGTACACGTGCCACAAAACGAAGAGGCACAAAGCGAAGCAGAAATGCTAATGAAAGTTGAAGGCCAAATGCTATCACCACGAAACGGCATGCCGTTAATTACGCCGTCACTTGACCACATCAGTGGCTTATACGTAATGACTAATTTTGACTACGTATTCGACCGCCAACAAGCATGGGAAGTATTATCTCAAAGCAATATTGAAAAAGAATTTTCACAAAACACAATAACTGGAAAAGAATTATTTTCTCTACTATTGCCAAGCGACTTTTCAGGCGAATACACAACTAAATCTAAAACCAAAACAATCATCAAGAAAGGCAAACTCCTAGACGGCTACCTTGACAGCAAAGTGTCAACTGCAATTGTACGTGACTTATTCCTAAAACACGGGCCAACAGTTGCAGGCAAATACGTCGACGAAGCAACTCGCTTATCTTCTACGGTTGTCAAAATGTTTGGTTTATCACTTTCACTTGAAGATTATGAATTAAACGAAACCGCTACAAAGCAACTTGCAGAAATAGTGAGGGAGTCAAGAAAACGCGTTAGATTCCTAGTTTCAAAATACCGCAAAAACACACTCGAGCGACAACCCGGCAAGACAATGAAAGAGACGCTTGAAGAACAAATAATGGACTGCCTTGAAGAAGCACGTTCAGCTTGCAATAGTGTAATTTCACAAAACATTAAAAATCGCCACGTGTCCTTCAACGACAAAACATTCCACGTTAACTCAGCGCTTATGATGGCATCTGCAGGTGCACGTGGAAGCAAAATCAACGTCATCCAAATGGCTGGGCTAGTAGGCCAACAAGCCATTAGAGGCAAGCGTCCAACATCAGGCTACAAAAACCGCTTGTTACCGCACTTTAAACGCGGAGACTTATCTGACGAAGCACGAGGGTTCGTTGACCGATCATTCAAAACCGGCTTAACTCCAGTTCAATATTTCTTCCACGGCGCAGGTGGACGAGACTCAGTAGTTGACAAAGGAGTTAACCCAGCTAAAACTGGTTACATGCAACGCAGGTTAGTTAATGCAATTCAAGACTTCATTGTCAAACCAGACTTATCCGTACGCGACGCAGAAGGCAGAATAGTTCAATTCAAATACGGTGACGACTCCCTTGACATTACGAATGGCAAACAAATCGCTTACGGTGAACCAGTCGGAGTAACCGCTGCACAAAGTATCGGCGAACCAGGCACCCAAATGACTTTACGTACATTCCACTACGCTGGAGTAGCATCACTAGCACAACTTGGGTTCACGCGCCTAGTTGAAATCGTCGATGCACGCAAATCTCCAAAGAAACCAGTCATGGAAGTATATCTTCAAGCGCCGTTCAACAAAGACTATAATAAAGCTAAACAAATAGCAGCTGAAATTGAACAAGTTACACTAGAAAAAGTAGCTGAAGTTAACGAAGACTTTGAGAAAAAAGCAATTCAAATAAAATTCAACGAAGAAATGCTCAAAGAACACGCTTTAACAATAGACGCAGTTGTTGAAAAAATTAAAACCGTTGCACCATACGAAGGCCAAGGTGGAAAAACAATTACAATCAAGCCAAAAGTTGAAACACTCCGTAACGTACGCAAAATAACCAACCGATTACGTGAAATGACACTAAAAGGAATTGAAGGAATCAGCAGAGCGATTATAATCGAAAAAGAAGGCAACGAATACACTCTCGCAACTGAAGGAAGCAACTTAGCAGAAGTTTTCAAAATCCAAGCAATTGACACCCGCAGGACAACCACCAACGACATCGTTGAAATCTGCCGCGTGCTTGGCGTTGAAGCTGCACGCAATGCAATAATAGTTGAACTACTCAAAGTCATGGAAGCACAAGATCTAGACGTTGACATGCGTCACATCATGTTAATCGCTGACTCAATGACAGTTGGCGGAGCAGTTGAAAGCATCGGGCGACACGGGCTAGCAGGCAAAAAAGCATCTGTGTTAGCACGAGCAGCTTTTGAAGAAACTTCAAAACACTTAATCAACGCAGTTGTCAAAGGCGAAAACGACAAACTCCGCGGAATAACCGAAAACATAATCATCGGTCAAACCATCCCATGCGGAACAGGCGAAGTCGACCTAGAAATGGCAGTTGAATAGAAAACGCCCCTCTGCCCCACTTCTTTTTTTCTATTTTTATCTCTTCCTAGCGCAGGCATTCAAAGTATGTGCTAAAAGCTATAAGTTAACCGTAGAAGTTGAAAAAAAAAGATAATTATCGAGAGAACCTAGCCTTGAATTCTCTTTCCGAGTATGACGTTCGGTTTTCCCTTGAAATCACTGTCACTGGTTAAAAGCTTTAAATCGTGGATTATTGCGGTTGCATAAATCAGGCTATCTGCAAATGACAAGCCAAACCGGTGAGATAGTTCTGCTGCCTTTTCACTTGTTTCTTTAGTTGCATCTATAATTTTATAGTTGTTAAGTTTTGTCTTAATGTTCTGCCATTCGGATGTTTTGCCGCGATTTAACAGGAATTTGTAGATTTCGCCGTAGGTAATTGCCGATATAACTAAATCGGCAGTGGCTAGAATTTCTTTTGTTTCCGGAGCACTATTTTGTTCAAAGAAATCTATCAAGGCTGAGGTGTCAATCAAAAGTTCGCCAGTCATCCTTATCCCGCTTAAATGGAGGTAATCCTTTCAAACTGCCTTCTAGGTCTTTTATAAGTAAGAAACTGCGCGACTGTGCCAGCTTTTTTACTGTTTCATCATAGCTTTTTGTTTTGAACACTTCCCGAAACGCATCTAGCGTCTTCTTAGTGTCTTCTTTTACAGGTATATTCACGTACATATTGCAACACTTTATTACAATGAATTATTGCAATATTTAAAGCTTTTGTCATTTTCCGTAAGTGTTTTAGAAAAATCCCATGTACCTTTTTTTCTATTTGCTTACTTATTTGGCTCTTTCTTCTTTTCCTGTCGCACGTTTTTCTCGTCTAACTCTTTCAATATAAGCGCGGACTTTGTCGCGGTAGTCACACATTTTGTAAGGCTTTTTAACGTCTATACCCATACGCGTAAGTTGCTTTTTCCGTTCAGGACTAACCGAATCATGTACGTGGCTAATAGTGTAGTCTTTATATTGTTCTTTCAAATGTTTTACAATTGCGTAGTGTATTAAGTCACCAATTCCGATTCCAGTTGGACTCTTTACTGAAGTCCATTTGCGTTCAAATGGAACAAAGTCGCACCATATCACAAGTTTTTTATTAGGGTGAATCAATACAGATGCGTATCCAAAAGAGTTACCAGGCAAATCCTCAGGAAAGGCCATAGCATGCATTTTATTAGTATATCCCGCAAGTCGACTAAGTTGTTGTTTTGAAAGTGGAATGTAAACACTATTTCTATTAATTGTCGGTAGTTTTTCGCGCCGGCGCCATTTAGCCTGCCGAAAAGTAAACCCTATAGCCGAACCTTTTGGAGTTTCTTCTGTCTTAATTCTGCCTATAATCCCGCGCTTAACCATAAGAGTTTTTTCGTTGCAAGAAAATAAATAGCTGCGCAGTAACCACGTGCTATTGTTTTAATAACGTTTTTTGTCTAATTGCTTTTATGAATCGTGCTAATCCCGAAGAGTGGAAAATAGTCGCGCGTGACCACGCTAGTGTTTACTTTCACATGGCTGCTTATTGCTTGGCTGAAACTTCTCGCTTGAGTGAAGTAATCGGCAAAAATGACGATTTAATTTGCGATTGCAAAGGTGGAAGTTCGTGGCGTTGGAGCGAACACATTCGAGACTTTACTCACTTAGGTGAACTCACGTTAAAAAAACTCGAGGACAAGAAATTTTTCAAAACAGTTATTGACAAAAACGAATTAGCTATATTTGCAGTTCAGAAATTTGTCCACAAGCTTGAAAAAACTGATTTGTCAAAGAAGTCAAACCAAGACTTGGCAAAACTTTACGTTGATTTGTTTAACTTATGGGTTGAAATGAACTTATGGGGTCACGTAGTTAACCTAGCTGATTTTGAACACTTTTTACTATCAACAAAAATAAACGCATTTCTCAAAAAGCGAATTGAAACTGCAAAGTTAAGTTATGCTGTTTCTGAAGTTTTTGGCGTGTTGGCAACTCCAAACCAACGCAGCGAAGTACGCGTGCAAGATGTTGATTTATTGAAAATATTAGCCGAAATTGAAAAAGACAATCAATCAGTAAAAACTTTTCAAAAGCCCGTTGATGAAATCTTATCAAATTTGCCAAAATTTCCAAAACTTAAGAAACTCTTAAGTCAGCACGTTGCGTTGCACAAGTGGAGCCAGTTTCACTACGATGGACCGACAGTTCTTGACGAACGTTATTTTGTTGAAAATCTTCGCGTTTTATTAAACGAAGGGGCAAAAGCTAGTGACAAGCTAGAGGAAATCTTGAAACACGAAGAGCAAATTAAAGAAAAACAAATTCAACTTACAAAGGAACTCAAGTTAACTCGAGAGGAACGGTATTGGATTGAAGTAGCTCAGCAATTTGGATACGTAAAAGCGCTGCGTAAAGATATTGTTGCAGAAGCAAGTGGAATCGCGCATTTTTTAATCAAAGAAGTAGCAAAGCGGCTGCAGTTGACGCAAAAGCAAGTTAAGTTTTCAACACACTTAGAAATTGCAGACGCTTTACACGGTAAAGCATTTGACGTTGCTGAAGTTAATCGGAGAACTGAATATTGTGTTATCACTGCAACTGACAAAGTTGAAATCTACACTGGGCAAAAAGCAGTTGAACTTGCCAAATTCATCCGCGAGTCAGAAACTTCAACTGACGTTAAGGAAATTCGGGGGTCTCCAGCATATCCGGGTAAAACTACTGGTGTTGTTAAAATCATTGCGCGTGTGGGTCACATGTCGAAGTTTCACAAAGGCGACATTTTAGTTTCTCCTGCAACTAATCCTAATTTGTTGTCAATCATGAAAATCGCTGGTGCAATTGTCACTGACGAAGGCGGAGTTACGTGTCATGCTGCAATTGTTTCTCGCGAATTGAAAATTCCGTGTGTTATTGGCACTAAAGTTGCAACAAAGTGGCTTAAAGATGGCGACGAAGTAGAAGTTGACGCCATCAACGGAGTTGTAACTAAACTGTGAAAGTTTTTTCAGTTGTTAGTGGTGAAGTACAAGGGGTTGGGTTTCGTGCATTTGTTGCTAGATTAGCGCGAGAACTCAACTTAGCTGGCTTGACAAAAAATCATCACGGTGGATCTGTGTTAGTTTTTCTCGATGGTAGCAAGAAAGACATTGACGAATTTCTTGAAATAATTAAGACGACGAAACAAGGGAGTTTCGGAATCCATGTTGAGCAAGTAAAAGTTTTTCAAGAAGGCGAAAAAGGCTTTGAACCACCTTGGCGCAAATATGTTGGTTTCCAAATCGATAGCTAAATTATATTCTAATGCCGCTTACTATTTTTTTATTAGCGATAACGCCAATAATTATATATAGGGCGGCAGCACGAGATGTTGTATGAGCAAAAAAATAGTTGTAGCAGTAAGCGGCGGATTTGACCCAGTGCACATCGGACACGTTCGAATGTTCAACGAAGCAAAGAAATTGGGCGATAAACTAGTTGTTATATTAAATAATGACAATTGGCTCCGCTTAAAGAAAGGGTTCGCGTTCATGCCAGAGGCGGAACGCAAAGAAATCATTGAATCATTTAGAGCTGTAGACGAAGTTCTAGTGACCTTTCACGAGAAAGGAACTACTGATTTATCTGTTTGTCGTGAACTTGAGTTCTTGAAACCCGATATATTTGCCAACGGTGGCGACAGGAAAGCTGACAACATCCCCGAATACGAATTATGCAACCGTCTAGGCATCCGAATGGTGTTCAACATCGGCCCAGGCGGCAAAGTTCAAAGCTCAAGCGAACTGGTGAAAAAAGCCACCAAAGTTATGTAAGACTATCTGCTAATTCGGTTTACTATTTGTTTTAATAGCGATGGCGTGCTTACTGCGACTATTGCATATGTTGCATTAAAGTCAAATTTTACGTTGTCAATTGGTTTACCTTTCAAATCGGTTATTGCACCGCCGGATTCTTTTACCAATAAATACCCCGCGCCTAGTTCATGCGCTTTTTGCCAAGCTAGGCTTACATATGCATCAAACATTCCACTACTAACTCCAGCTAGGTGAAAAGCGGCTGCGCCAAAATTTTTAACCCATGCATCGTGATGAATACGCTTCAGTTTAACAACGTTCTTCTGCGCACCATAGTGGTCAACCGTGATTAATGACAATCGGTTAATTTTTTCGTTTTTCATTTTTATAATTTTCTTGCCATTAAAATAAGTTCCATTGCCTCGTATCGCAATCCAAGTATTTCCAGAATTATGTTCAATCACTCCCGCAGCAATTGCGTCTTTGAAACAAGGTGAAGTGGAATCAAAAATAGTAACTACTGTACAAAATGGTAAACTGCCATACCCGCGAAGATAATTCTCAGTCCCATCCAAATCATCAATAGCAATAGTATATAATGGATTATTTGTTAAAGTCAATTTGCCAGTTTCTTCACTGTAAAGAATTGCTGGCAATTTACTATTTTTAAAAAATTTACAGAGCGCAGCTGAAATTAACTTATCTGCGCGTGTGGCGATATTCAAATTTCCATTTGCAGATACTTTGGTTACGCCTTTTTTTCCAGCTAACTCTAGTGTTTTAGCAGATAATCTGAGTGCATCTAAACAAAGCGCACGTAATTTCTTTGTGCTAAATAGCGTCTGCGTTTTTTGTCCCATGTTATTTTTATACTTGTGCGACTTTTATGAGTATATGCTAGTTATAGCGTGTTCAAATGGCGGGGAAATTGGCAAAAAACTAGCCAAGCACCTCGGGGTAAAGTATTCTGAGTTGTGGAAAGAAGTTTTTCCAGATGGAGAATTACGCTTGCGTTTCAATGTTGACGTAAAGGGAAAACAAGTTGTGTTTGTGCAGGGTTTTTCTCCTTCTCCAAATGAGAGTTTACTTGAATTGTTATTTGCTATTCGCACTGCAAAGGAATTAGGCGCCAAAAAAGTAACTGTTGTTGCACCTTATTTTGGGTACATGAGGCAAGACAGGCGA
>JAHFHC010000024.1 GCA_023247085.1 Microcaldota archaeon
TAACACGTTTGTCATTGTGTCAGCCTTCTTGGATTTTTCAAAACCCCCTTGGAAGAGGACTTGATTACTTGAAAAACCCACTTAACTTTTTTTTGAACACAGTGCAAATGAATGCACAACGCGTCCACACAAAAAACATAAAAAAATAATTTCAACAAACTATCTTTCTTTTTCCGAATTTTTTCTTTTTGGGCTGAATGAGCATCGCTCTTGAGCGATGACTCAGTCATTTTGCTTTTCAGCAAAATGCTGAAGACTTTTTCTTTTTCGTAAAAAGAAAAAGGGTTTCATGGACTCGACGGGATATTCCGCGCCATGCCTTTTCTTTTCTAAAGAAAAGGCCAGGCGTGGCCAAAAGAAATGAAAACTATTTCATCATTATGGCACATTGCCTTTTCTTTTTAGCGCCTCGCCAGGGTCTCAAACGAACACGTTTGCGGACCAGGCCTTTTGAACCCGCGACCTCCTGCTTTTTTGAAAAAGAATTTTTTTCTTTTCGTCAACGTTTTCTTTTTGTAAAAAGAAAAGGTTGTTGCAAAGCAGGCGCGCTACCACTGCGCTACGAGCCCATACTTGTAATTTTTTTAGGAAAACCAATTGTCGAAAATACTCAGTTGTGTAATATACCAGGTTGAATTGAAAGATACGAAAATAGAGTCAAAACTCTCTTGCGCTTCCTATTACTGTTAGTCTTCCAAAATTAAAAAAATTTTGGAGGTGATCTAACCGCAGGTTCCCCTACGGTTACCTTGTTACGACTTAACCCTCCTCACGAACATCTAGCTCGAATCAGTCCATAGGACTGAGCCTCACTAAAAGCTCGCTTGGGTGGCTTGACGGGCGGTGTGTGCAAGGAGCGGGGACATATTCACCGCGCGATGATGACGCGCGATTACTAGCCATTCCAGCTTCACGAGGACGAGTTTCAGCCCTCGATCCGAACTTGGGTAAAGTTTTGGGGATTGCCTTCGCCTTTCGGCGTCGGAACTCATTGTCTTTACCATTGTATGCCACGTGTGGCCCAGGAAATTCAGGCCATACTGACCTAGCGTCGCCTTCTCCTTCCTCTCACTTAACGTAAGCAGTCTCCACAGAGTGCCTCTTGCATCACTGCAAAAGTAGCAACTGTAGACGAAGATCTCGCTCGTTGCAGGACTTAACCTGACACCTCACGGCACGAGCTGACGCTGGCCATGCAACACTTCTCAGCTTGTCGGCCAAGATCTTTAGTCTGGGCTTCATTCTGCTGTCTTTCCTGGTGAGTTTCCCGGCGTTGAGTCCAATTGAACCGCAGCATCCACGGCTTGTGGTGCTCCCCCGCCAATTCCTTTAAGTTTCAATCTTGCGACCGTACTCCCCAAGTGGCAGACTAAACGGCTTCCCTTCGACACTGCATTCGCTCGAAGCAAATGCAACGCCAAGTCTGCATAATTTACTGCTAGGACTACCCGGGTATCTAATCCGGTTTGCTCCCCTAGCCTTCGCCCCTCACCGTCGGACGTGTCTTGGTATGACGCTTTCGCCACTGGTGGTCCTGCAAGGATTACAACATTGTAAACCTTATCGGGTTTTCTTTTCCGATAAACACGCTTTTCTTTTTAAAAAAGAAAAGGGTTTTTTACCGTTCCCCCTGCAGTACCTCATACCTCCTCCACTCCCTAGTCTGGAAGTGTTCCCTGCTCGCCTCTACGTTAAGCGTAGAGATTTGACAAGAAATTTTCCAAACCGGCTACGAGCGCTTTAGACTCAATATTCGTGGACACCACTCGTGCTACCTGTATTACCGCGGCGGCTGGCACAGGATTTACCCACCACTTATTCTCCAAGCTATTCAAGCTTAGCAAAAGAATCCCTTTCGGGAATCACTCGGATTACCCCCGTCACACTTTCGTGCATTGCGGAAGTTTCGCGCCTGCTGCACCCCGGAGGGCTTGGGCCCTTGTCTCAGTGCCCATCTGGGGGCCATCACTCCCATGACCCCTACTGATTATAGGTTTGGGGGTCCATTACACCTCCAACAGCCTAATCAGCCGCAGTCCCATCCTAGAGCGAAACTACTACAATTTGCAGCTCATTTAACTCGCTTCCCATTCCAGGTGAAGAGAGCGATGCGGTATTGACGACACTTTCGCGTCGTTATCCCGCTCACTAGGGTAGGTTGACTACGTGTTATTCAGCCGTTCGCCAAGACTCGAAGTCGAGTCTTTAGACTTGCATGGCTTAATCGCAATCCGATAGCGGTGTCCTCCAGCAGGATCAACTGGTGTTGAGGAATGCAGAACAAACTGCATTCCCATTCTATTCTGAGTCGCAAGTACCTCAACAACAGAGTTTGCACTCTGCAACTGAGTTACTTTTGTTAGGAATTGAAATTAACTGGGTTGACACTTTTCTCGTATTTATTTTCTCAACCGTATACTACTAATTTTGCGTATTTCTAATTGGTTTTCCTACGTCAAACTCAAGACAGAAACCATAACCGAAGTCATGGAGCTTAGTCTGTTTATTCAAGTTTCCATTCATTAATCTAAATGCAAAAACTTTGCGTAAAATCCACTAAAGGAATTGTATTCAAATTTTTTTGCACTAAAACTGGGATACCTTTCGGTCTCACCTGGTTTTAAGATGTAACTACGACTGCATTTACCCCAATAAGTCAAATTGACCAGAAAGCCAATAGACAGGATATTTGTACGTAGTAAAATAGCAGCGCTAAAAAGCACTGATAAGCTTACTTATTGACTTTAAAATCCTATTTAAACCTTCCGGGCATTTCGCCCTCGGAGAAATGAATGCTTCCATTGGTCTTTAAACAACGACAATGACAGCGTCGAGAGTAGGAATCCGATAGTTGGGACAATTGCGTTGGTGAATGGGTTTGAAATTCCAACTGACCACATGAATATAACTATTACAAAATAAGTTAGAATTGCGATTATCGCTTTTCTTTCGCGACTAGTTTCCCATTGTTTGTCAAGTTCAACGCGTTTATTGCGTTGTTTTAGTTCGGTGATTTCTTTTTCTAGTTGGGAAATAGTCGCCATTCTATCGGCCTAGTTGTTTTAGTTTAGCTTGGTTTTGTTGAAGCTTATCTTTTGCCGCTTGCACTATTTTTTTGTATTCAGCGACTTTGATTTTTTTCTTTAAGTATTTTTTCTTGGCTTTTTTGATTGTTTGGTCAAGCAACAAGTTTTCAAGTCTGAGTTCGCGTTCTTGTACGATTATCTCATCTTCAGAATAATCTGGTGCTTCTTCAATGTACGCAACTGGTTTCTTCAAAATTATTCGAGTGAATAGCAAGTAAAAGAAAATTATGGCTAAGAGTACAATTATCACATTAAGTAAAAATGGCACATCAAAGTTAGGACTAAGTAGAAACGGCATGGACAAAACGAAGTCGAATAGCATGTTAAATGGAAAGCAAATAGAGAATAAAAACGTAATCAAAAGATTTTAGGTCGAAAAATGGCTCGCTTGTTTTAAGTTTGCTTTAAGTTTTTTTAATTAAGTATAATCCAAATAACGCCGTGAAAATTAAGTTTAGGTAAATAAACACTCGTTCGATGCCGCCTTGGCCAAGTCCAAAAAAGTTGTTCGTTATTAACAGTAAAAGTGCAACTGAAGAGACTAGCGCAATTAGTATGGAAGTGAGATTGAACGGCTTGGGCAGCATTTCATACGTAGACATAACTGCTAGAATAGATAAGATAAACGCCGTTCCGGAAATTATCGCGTGCAATGGCTGATTGTCCAATGGAAATAGCGCAACGCCGATTCCGCAAACCCCAATTGCCGCAATTAACAAGGCAAATCGTTTTGTAGTGCTAATTGAATAGAGAAGTAACGCCGACAGAATTAAAGCCGAACTCAAGATTATAAGTGAAGTGTTGAACAACGCTGCGGTTTCGCCAACTCCAAGTTCACTTATGAAACTATCGTAAATGCTGTAACCTGGAATCATTGACTGTGCAATGAATATAACTATGAAAAACTGCAGTGTAGAGGCAAAAAGTAATGCACCTGCAAGTCCAGCTTTTTTCATATTTGTATCATAGATCGTATTAGGATTAGCTTAGTGTTTATTTCTTTAGTAGAAGATAAGCTATTCCTGCCACAACTAAAACTCCAACTATAATTACTATTACAATTATTAGCCCGAGGATTTCAAATGGAAAGCCGGAAAGGAAGCTAAGTAAACCACTGGGATTTTCTTGGCTTAACGGCGAGTATGGAATTGTTAAGTTCGAACCGCTGATGCTAGTTGAATTTGGAAGTGTAGATGAAGCTCCGCTTTGCGTTGCAACTCGTATAGTTTCCGTACACGCGTCGCCGATGAAGTCATGGTTTGAATCAAGTTGATTGGGATTAGCAACGGCTGGGCAGTTGTCCAAGTCATCCACTACGCCATCGCTATCTCGGTCAGAACAACCTTCATCTATTCTACCGTTTCCGTCATTGTCTTGGCCGTCACATGCTTCGCCTAGAAAGGGATACCTTGGAGGGAGTTGTTCGCTTTCCGCTGACGCTAACCCTAAATTGGCGCGTATGTCACTTAGCTCAGTGCAGTTGCCTTGCATGTTGCCCAGCCTAACTAAATTATTTTCAGTTAAATTATCTTCTATTCCATATCCAGGACAGCCAATTTGCAGCACTATTTTATTCCAGTCTTTTCTGCCTTCAAGTAAATCCAATGGACCGGTGTTGTTGAACGGATCATCGTAATATCCGTTTACGCTGACTGTTGGCGAGCCGCCTATTCTTCCATCGCAGTCCCAGTCGACGGGTGAATTATTTAGTACAAACCACACTATCATGTTTTTGTTGTTCTTTGTAGAAACGTACATTACATCAGGGGCTATGCCGTGGCCAGTGTCGAAACATGAGTAGTATGAAGCTGCTTGTTGTTCTGTTGACCGTAATCCTTGTGCTTCGTTTAACCCAGTTGACTCGTCTAAATCTGAAAGATCTTCATTTGAATAATCTAATTTATAGTTCAATTTACCAGTTGAGATATTGAAGTACGGCACCCCGTTAAACTGGAAATGGTAGTTCATTACACTGCGATAATTTGGCTTAAAATGCGTATTGTCATACTGTAATTCTTTATCCTGTCGCCCACCGTGTCCAAGTTGTAAAGTATGGCCAAATTCATGCATTAGAGTTCCAGATTGTGCCGCTATCGTGTCATTAACAGGCAGTGCTACAAAAAAGTTACCGCCAACTTCAGCTTGTCCAGATGAATCATTGCGCTGGTGCACGAATATACCCCAGTGGAAAATCCCAATGCGGTTCTTGTCAAAATTTGCCTTTTTAATGTCAAATAAATACTTGTTTCCATTTGCTAGGTAGTTTGGTTTTTCATCAGGATTGATAAACTTAAACTCACTCCACGCAGCATTAGGCTGCTCTCTTACTTGGTTTCCTCCGCCCCATTGGCCAACATCTACATGTAATCGAATTTCTTTGTTTGCAAATGCGTTTACAACGCGTTGAATAGCTGCATTTTCTGGCTTGTGCGAGTGAGATGCATTTGCAGCCATCCAATCTATTTCAAGGAATAGATCTCGCTTTAACGGGTCACTTCCCATTGCCGGCAAGTCAACTACTTTATTTCCATTTTTGTAAACCCCATTCACTTCCCAGCCATCAAGCAAGCCATCACCATCAGTGTCGGGGTTGTTTGAATTAGTACCATACCTCGTTTCGTCAACATCTGTTAAGCCATCATTGTCAGAATCTTGTTCAATTGCTTCTTCTAATTTCTTCATTGCATTTGGCAACTCAATATTCCACGTTACCTTCCAAGGTCCATCATTTCCTAGAATCTTAACTGGAGTGGTTGTAACAAACGTAGTGAATTTCGCTTCTTGCGCACCTGAAATAGAAGTGACTTTGCCTTCAAACTCATTGCCATACGGCTCATTAGCAGTTAATTCACCGGATTGGCTGAACTTACTTGTGTCGAAGTCAAGTAAAGTAACTGGAAATTGAACTGGAATAGATTTTTTGCGAGTGTCAGTTGTACTTTCTGTGCTTCCATCACAAACTTGGCGGACGCCAGTGGCCGACTGGTGAACTGTAGTGATATACGTAACGTCAACTGGAATTAGAATCTGGCCAGCAAGTGCAAATTCAGGTTTACCACTGAGGCCTTGCTTCTTGTAGGTTAAACGCAAGTCATACCCATTTAAGTGCGCTACGTTTCCATTCGCATCTTTGCCATCATTAACATCTACAACTACGTCTAAATTTGAAATGAAGTCCTTGCCATTACCACTTACCGTAATTGAACGCGTGCACTTTGGATCAGCATCATTTGAATCCTCTTGAAAACGCCACTCGACAGTACCGTTTAGCAGTTCAAATGCGCGGTCAGAATAGCGAGTCAAGTCACTTGAAGTGGGATCAATTTCCTTTAGCCTACCGCTTATTTTAAAAAATGCATTTTCAGTAAGCGTACCTGCACTAGTTTGTGAATTAAAAGGCACAGCAACAACACGAGTATAAACAAAATCCGTTGGTTTATCCGCAAGGGAAAAAATACGTTGAACATTAGCTAACGTATCTGCGGCGGTATCTGGAGAAGATGAGTCAGAAAATTGTTCTAAAGCAGCGGCATATTGCAAAAACAACAACATCACTAAGCTAAAGAAAACTAGTTTCATAAATGAACAATAAAGAAATGAACCGGGAGTATAAAAAAAGAGGGGGTAACTTCGCTGTTTTTTATTAAAAGGTAGAAGTTATAAGCTAGCTGTTTCCAAATTATGTTTACCGATAATGGTGATTTTAATGAAAGGTAAAGTAAAAATGTTTAACGCTGCACGTGGTTTTGGATTTATCACTGGCGAAGACGGTAAAGACGCGTACGTACACACTTCAGAAGTTGAAGGTGGCGTTGCACTCGCAATGGGCGACTCAGTTGAATACGAAGTTGAACAAGGCGAACGCGGATTACGCGCAAAGAAAGTAAAGAAAGTCTAAAAAAATAAAAAAACGAATTGTTACGAAAAAGTCCAAAAGATATTTAGACACTTCTAACATGACCTAGCGCTAGCTTAGCAAAAGTAACCCACAGGCAACCCCCATAAAGGTCTTTTCCACATTAGCCCCGAAATTATTTTCGCAAGCAGCCGTATTGCCTGGGGCTTAATCTTACATTTTTCGGCGATAGCCCCAAAACCATATCTACCTTCACGATTAGCCTAGCTCAACATCAGCGACGTCAAAGGACGTAGCATCTCCTTTTGCGACTCCCACGAGCGGGACAGCACCGAACCTAAATCGAATAGACTGAAATTAATCAGAAGAAGGATTAAGAGGGAGAATATAATTAGGTTATATGAATCATTTAGGTATGGTAACTGTCTCAATTGAAAAGCCGGATCTTAAACCAGGCGCACAACGTTGTGTCACCATTAAGAACAAAAAATTTTCTCTTGTTAATATTGAAGGAAGATACTACTGCATAGATAACGTTTGTACTCATGCAGGGGGTCCACTTTGTGAAGGAAAAATAGACAAATTTACCGTAGTCTGCCCATGGCACGGTTCGGCTTTTGATTGTAGAGACGGCAAAGTAACAACAGGGCCTGCAACAGAACCGATTAAAACTTACAGCGTGAAGGAAAAAAACGGGAAGCTATTCATTGATATCTGAGGTGTTGCTATGAAGAAGTTTGATCCTTTGGAACCGTTTTCTAGTAAAAGATTATTAGATGAGGTTCTTAAAGAACTCAAAAATTTCAAATACAAATTGTATGGCCGGATTCCGCTAAAGTTTCACAGAGGAAAACCTACGAAGTATGATTTTGATTTGAACCTTGGTCTCATGCATTTCACCGAATTAGATGCTATAGGCCTTAGCAGGATATTTCAAAAGATAAACAAGAAATGGGGAACAAAGATGACTTTCTGTATATATCCCTCGAAAAAAAAATTCAGGGATATTATTATTAACATCCGCGGGTCTCCCAAGGCGCCATCTGAGCTGAGTTAATATGCCACTTAAGTTAATTCAATCTAAAACCTTACTCCCCTGAGATTATACTGTTCTGGTTCAAAGTAGACAATTCGATTGAATTCAAACCAACTATTTTACGAAGGGTCAAATAAGTATGCAGGGGGAGAGATTTTCACTCTCCGTTGGATATTTTTCCGACGGGTTTTTTGAATTCGAGGAGCATACGGTTTTCTTTTTCCATCGATGCTTTTTCTTTTCTCAAAAGAAAAAGGCTCGCTCTCGAACCCATACGGGATAAGGTCCTAAGCCTTACGCGTTTGACCAAGCTTTGCTACCCCTGCAGGTTTTTATAGTGTTAATAGTAGGGAAGTTAAAAGATTAAAGTACTTTGGTTACTTTCCTGCTTTTGGTTTTTAGCATTTTAAAAGCTACAAGCGCGGTTTACCCGTACATTGGGTTTGTTTGCATTTTTGAGTAGTCTGAGTGCATTTGTTTCATTTTGTCCATTGCTTCTTTTAGTTTTGACTCGACTTTTTCTGCTTCTTGTACGAGTGGACGCGTGTCTAGTTGAATGTCGAGTAATCCTAGTGTTTTGTCAAGTAGTTTGGCTGCTGCGCGGGGGTCTAGTGGAGCTGCGGTTTGTACCATGAAGTTAACTGCTGGGAATTTAGCTGCTGCGCATTCGGCGATTAGCACTCCGGAAACGCCTTGTGTTGCTCCTTCTTTCACTGGTTCAAATTTGCGTTTACGCATATCTTCTGCTAGTTTTTTTGTGCTTGTTATTACGTATGTTTTGTCGTCAGGGGTTTGAGAGGCAATGCCGGCGTATGAATAAATTGCTTTAGCGTTGTTTTTTTCAGCAAAATTTATTATTTGTTCTGACAAGGGGATAACAAGCTGAGCTGGGATTACTAGTTCGGAAAATATCACTACGAGGTCGTGTTCTTCGCTTGCATATATGCGCGCTGGCGATACTGGAATGTAATCGTGTATTGCTGCAATTGGGGGAAAGTGCGGGCTAGCGAAGTAGCCAATTAGCTTCATTTCAAGTTTTTCAGCTAGGTAGCTACTTGCAATTGTGCCGATCATGCCGATTCCGGGGAATCCCTCTATTATAATTGGGTTTTGGAGTTTTGGTTTATCGACTATGCGAAGTGAAAGAGTCATAGTACTGGTAACGGAACGCGGGTTAAAATTGTTTACGTTAGGAAAAATGGAGCTATATTAAACACAAGTAGAGAAACTGGCGCAGTGATTGAAAAGAATGTTAAAAAGTGCGCGGAAAATTGCTTGGATAAAAAATAGGATGAAATTACGGCTAGCAAGATGAGATAGATGTTTATGGATAGCGTGATAATTGGTAAGGAAACCATTGCGTTAGGCTGAAGAAATACCGATGCTTTAGTTGAAATTGAATAAATAAACGCAATTACGAGCGGTACAAGTAACGCACAGCATAGCAAGAGGGAGTATTTTTGTAGGGAGGCGTCTGCTTCGATTTGTTCTCGGTCATTGTTTGAGTCAGATAATTCGAGTGCAAATTGTTTTGCAGTTTGTATGTCGGAGTTGCCGTTTGTGTAAACCTTAGCAAGTAAGTTTCCAGTTTTTTGAATTGTGAAAGAGTGTACAAAAGTTCTAGAAAGTGCAATGCTCATGGGCGCGCCTTTTTGCGATAATCCTAAAGTTTTTTTGAACAATATACTGGCGGGAGTTTTTAGGGAAGCGGCATTGTGCAAGCCGGTTTCAAAATTGGTAGAATTGCAAAATGCAAGTAGTGCATCTGGGAGTGTTTTTTCTATGGAGTTTATTTCGCGTTCAGTTTTGAATTGTTTGACTGCGTTTGCTAGTGCGGGCAAGGCAAAGACTGAAAGCAGGAGTAGAAATTCATACATGAGTAGTTCACCGATTTTCTTTGAACGTGTTTAATTCTAGGTAGTAAAGTAGACTAGCGTCGAATAATGGAAACAAGATTACGAATGCAAAAATTATTTGGAATATTGTTAGTGTGAATCCAACTATTTGTCCAAGTAAAGCGATTGCAGAAAATAAGGCAGGTAAAACTGCGGCTACTCCTATGAAAAAAGTGCCGAGTAGATTTGCTTTAGCTGCGGATTGTTTTGACTTGTTTTTATTTTCTTGCACTAAATCCACTCTAAATTTTTTCAATGCCTCGCAATCATTATTTATTGTTAAGTGGAGTATCTTTGAAAAGTTTTGAGATGGAGTTACTACGAGCTTTGGAAGTAAGTTGGCCGGAGAACCTTTTGAAATTAATTGGATGATTTGTACGTATTCGCTTTTAAGCGCGGGGAAGTGGCGAAGTTCTTTTAATGCGATTAATGGATTTGTCCGACATGCTAATTCAGATTCAAGTGAATAGATTAAAAGCGGTAAACTTGAATCAATTTTATTTAGTTTCAATTTAGCATCTAGGCTTGGGAGTAAAAGAACGAAAATGAATGCCATTGCCGCAAATGGAAGTGCAAAAAGTAAGGGAACGGAAAGCAGTGACAAGAAAGGTATTGAAATAATCGTCGCGCACATTGTAAATGCAAAGCAAAATGTTGTGTACTTTGCGCTCGATGCATTTGCGAATAATAACTTTAAATTTTTTTCTAGTTGCTTGTCGGTGTTCTTTAGCAAAGGTGGAAAAACTTCGGATAATTTAATTAGCAGTAGCATGGCTTTGTGGCACAACTTTCAACAAATCTGAAAACTTCGCCAAGTAATGATCTGCTTTTACTTCTTGATTGCGAGAATTTTTTAACAATGCAAGCATTATGCCATTGCCAACGCCTTTAACGTATTGCGCGTCTACTTCAGTGTCGCCCACATAAAGGCACTCTGCAGGCTTGAGCTCTAATTTCGAAATTAATTTAACAAGTGAAGTTGAATTTGGTTTTGGTACAATTAACCGTTCTGCTCCAATAACATCTTCAAAATAGTTGAATAGCTTTAATCTCCGTAAGCCAGCTGGCAAATAATCTTCTGAGGCATTTGACACAACAAATAACCTTAAACCCCGTTTTTTTAGCGCATTGAGAGTTTTTCTTGCGCCAGTTACAGGTGAACCGTGCTTTTCTAAATCGCTTTTAAGTATGCCGAGCATCGACTCCGCAAGCGGTCTTGGGTCATAATTCAATTGCAATTCACGCAAAAGACAGTCAATCCAATCTAGGGTCGAATAACCAGAAAACTTTAAAGTTTGCTTCGCGGTTGGCTTAGGTAAACCTGCACGCGTAAATGCTAGTTGTACTGCGCGTACTATTGGTTTGTCTGAATCTACCAGGGTACCATCGAGGTCAAAAAACACTGCTTTAATCATAATACGTTTAGGTTAAGGAGTTTAACAAATTTGTGGTTCGAAAAAGGAACAAATAGAAAAAGAGAAAAAGGCTATAAGCGAAGATGCCATTGTCATTCTTATGAATTTTTTCGTTGTTATTCGCGGGCCGCTTGGCGTTGGAAAAACAACAATTGCCAAAAAAATTGCCGAAACTCTTGTAGCAGAGTACATTGTTATTGATGCGTTACTGTCAAAGAAAAAGCTTGACCGGACGGGGGGAGATATTCCGGTTGAAAACTTCTTGCTAGCAACTAAAGTTGTTTTACCTCGAGTGAAGAGAATATTGGAAACTGGAAAGTGCGTAGTGTTTGATGGAAATTTTTACAATAGAGAACAAATTGTTCAACTTGTCGAAGAATTGCCATTTGCACATTTTATATTCACACTAAAAGCGCCGCTTGCAGTTTGTATTAAGCGGGATTCGCAGCGAAAAAAACCGTACGGAAAACCGGCCACAAAAGCGGTTTACAAGCTCGTGTCAAAAGTCAAAATTGGAATAAGCATAGATACTAATGGAAAAAGCGAAGAAGAAGTGACAAACGCTATACTTAAAACGGTCTTTGGTCAAAAAAAAACTAAACGCATGAAAATTATTTAAATAAGCGAACCATCATTTTTAATATTCCGCCAGCGCCTGCTTCTTGCGCAGTCGCTTCATTAGCAAGTGAGCGGCCTTGAGCTTGTAATTCGTTTCCTTTTGCATCGCACTCACGTTTTAATGTTTCACGGGTAATTTTTGCGCATAAGTCAAACATTGCATTTGCAGCAGCTTCAAGTTTATCTGCTTGCTCTTGCTTGAGTTTAGCTTCAAGTTTCTCTTGTTCAACTCTAGCTCCAAAAAAGTTAGCAAACTGCGCTTGTAATTCGACTAATACATCTTTCTTTAGCTCTACCTTAAGTTGTTCAAATTGAGTTTTTGTAAGCACTATTTTGTCATTCGTTAGTTCAACTTCATGCGCGTCAACACCTGGCAAATCAACTGTTTCTGAATTGAACTGTTTGAAAAAGTTATCTTCACCTAGAGATCGCTTCTTGCACTCAAGCTCAGCTTTTCTAAGAATTAGCATTCTGATCTTTTCTTTACTATTATAGCGTTTGCATAGCGAGAAAGCTTGACTCAACTTGTCTTTACTTTGATCTGCTTGTTCTTTGCATTTTTGATACGGATCTGTTTGTGCTTCACATATTTTTTGTAGTTTTTGAACATTTCGAGTTGCTTCTAACTTGCATTTATCATCTATGCTTTCACGCGAGTAACTAGCGTACGCATACGCGCGTCTATATGAAGCACACTGAGCTATAAACGCATCTCGATCGATTTTTTCATCTGCTGTGCATACTGATAATTGAATTGGTTGAATTGTATTAGGAGACAATGGCTCAGTTGTAGAAACAACGGCAGTACCATTAACCACTAACCCAGTGACGAAACGGGGCGCTTGAGTTGAATTCCACTTACAGCCATATGACCAGCATTTAATTGAATTGCTACAACCGGATGGATAGTAATCAAATTGAGTTGTTTGGTAAACAACCCCCCCAGCCGAGCACTGCGTATTATGCGCTGGACATTGAGCAGTAGCGCAATCTATATCGCACTTGTATTGTGGGCATTGAATTGGAGTAGCAGAGCATCCTAATGGAGAATAGCTATAAGTGGCTGTTTTTACAACTTGACCAGCGGGACAAGATGGGAGCGTGCGTTGCCAGTTTCCAGCAAGTGGCGTTCCATCATCAGATGGGCAGGGAGTACTGGCACATACTGCGGGGTCTTTTTGGCACCTATAAGCTGAGCATTGTAATGTAGAAGAAGGAGATGGACAATTTGGCCCATTGTAAGAATAGCTATATGAACTGACTACTTCTCCCGTCGCACAAGTTGGTTGGGAAAATACCGGACACGTTTGCTTAGTACAATCATCATTTGTAGGCGTACTGCAAGTATATGTTGGACAATTTTTTCCATTAATAGAAGTGGTTCCAGTTTGCACGACATTTTGTCCAGTTGAACACGCTGGCGCAGAAGGACAATTGTCATTACACACTAAGGTCGTACAAGCTAAATTACGTCCAGAAGAAGTAGTGTAATTATACGTATTTGTAACTGTACCATTAACACAATTTATTATCGACGTTTGTTGCGGACAAGATTCACTTGACTGATTTATTATTGAGTTATTTACTGAAGCGGCCACGCCACACGCATAAGTTTGGCACCCGTTGGAATCTACCCCATTCATAACCGAAATACCGTATTGACAAACCGGTTTAGCGGGGCATATTCTTGCACTGTCATTTACAACAAACCGAGATTGTTGAACATCACAACGCGGGTACTCGCAGCCGTCAATTGAACGAAAAACAGATGCAATTCCTCCTTTTGCGCTACAGTCATTCTTCCATTCAACTGCTAAATTTAAATTAGGGCAACTAAAAGAACTATGATTTTCTCCACGACAAAAACGCGTTAACTCGTCTTGATTTTTCTGAAATTCAGCCTGACAAGCAATTGCCTCATCAGTGGAGTCTATTAAGGGCTTTTCTGATTCTAATCGTTGCTTACACAAGTCAAATAGTTTACTCTCACTAGGCAAACAAGTCGCGTCACTGGGCTTGCTTGTCTTAACTAATTCGCAATAATCTCTGCTTCTTTCAAACTCACTTGAAATATTTCCAAGTGAATCACACATAGTGGCATAATTGAAATTATTCTTTTTAAGTAGTACTTCAACTTCATCAGCTACTTTTTCGGCATTTGGGCAATACTGTAAAAGCGAGTTGCTTGAAACGCTAGAAAATATGGTTGGCCCAAGCGCCGCAAGCATGATTTCCTCAGAAGAATAGCCATCATAAGAGGTTATAAATTGAACTTCTGCGCCAGCGCCGCGAGTTGAATATAGCCCGGATGAAATAGCGGATACAGTTGAAAAAAATAAAACAAAACACAATACAAATGAAAAAAGTTTTCTTCTCATGAAAATTTGTTAGCTGTTTTTAACTAATAAACTTATTGACTAGAAGATATTGTAGAAGTTTAAAATGCGATCGCCGGGATTTTCGTAGCTGGAAAATTTTCTTTTCCCAACAGGCTTTTCTTTTTTATAAAAAGAAAAGGCTTATCGAACCCGGGCCTCAAGCTTTTTTCGGAAAACTAGTTTTTAGTTTTCGATCGAACCTTTTTGTAAAAAGGCTCGCTTGGAAAGCTCGAATCATACCATTAGACTACGACCGCATTTGAGTATTATTTTTTAGGTGAAGTAAGTAATAAAAGAGAATTGTTCAATGCGTTTAAAGCAACTGAATATTCTAAAAGCAAGTTTGAAATGGGACCACCGAGATATCTGCGCAAAACTAAACGAGTTAATTTTGCGTTTCGAATTACCGAAACCTTTTCTTTTTTGGGCTCAAAGACTTTTTTCTTTTTATAAAAGAAAAAAGGGTTTGCTCGGGTCACGGCCGCCCCAAGGCCGTAGGATGCCAGGCTACCCCATGGTCCCATTAAAATAGTTAGCACAGTAGAAGTTTAAAATCAAGCCACATAGTAAAAAAATAAAAACAAAATCCAGAAATTCTTTTTGG
>JAHFHC010000025.1 GCA_023247085.1 Microcaldota archaeon
CGCTTGAACTCGGAGAGATCTTGCGAAATACAGGCAAAGTACAACGCGGGTTGGGCACAATTCGACAAGATGTTAATATTTCAATTCCAGAAGGCCAACGCATCGAGATAAAAGGATGCCAAGATTTAGAGGCAATTGATGACATTGTAAAAAATGAAATCTCCCGCCAACACGCTTTGCTTGACCTGAGAGAGAAACTTAACTCTCGAAAAGCAAGGATAGACGGCAAAATAATTGATGTTTCAAAAATTTTCCAAAACACAAGCAGTAAATTGATTGCTAATGGAATCGCCGGCGGTGCAAAAGTACTTGCAATAAAACTCGACGGTTTTTGCGGCGCATTTGCAACTGAAATACTGCCTGGATTTACATTCGGAAAAGAAGTTAATGACCACGCTAAATTAGCAGGAGTAAAAGGAATTTTGCATACTGACGAAAACTTGGAAAAAGTCGGCATAACGCTTGAAGAGCGGAAGAACTTAGAAGACTTGCTTAATGCGGGCGGAGAAAACGCGTTTGTCATTTGTGTTGATAATGAATCAACGAGCAGACGAGCATTGCAATCAGTTATTGAACGTTGTAAACAAGCACTACAAGGAGTACCAGCAGAGACAAGAAAAACTGACGACAAGAACACGCGCTTCATGCGGCCACTTGCTGGAGCAGGCAGATTATACCCTGAAACTGACTTGCCCCCGCGCATAATTACAACAGAGGAACTCGCAACATTACCAAAAGTAGAGTCTCCTGCAGACAAAGTAAAACGTTATGAAACACTAGGACTAAATGAGGAACTAGCACGCAGAATGGCATCCCACCCGAAATACAAGTTATTCGAAGAAATTACAAGCAAGACAAAATGCGATGCGTCAACTGCAGCAGTCACAATACTTGAAACCTTAACCGCACTGCGCCGCGAAGGGGTAAAAGTCGACGACATAACCGACGATAAACTAGTAAGTAGCCTTGAAGAATATGGCGAAAGCACAATTGCAAAACCAGGAATAGCGGCGCTACTTAAAATATTAAGCACCGACGCAGATATACCTGTAAGCAAGGCAATTAGCCAAAGTAACTTACAACGAATAGAAGGAGAATCGCTCAAAAAAATAGTTGTTGAACTAAAAGGCAACATAGCCGAAATAATGAAAAAGTACAAAGTCAACATTGAACCAAGCCAATTAAACAAAATAATGGCTGACCTCAAACAAAATGGAAAAATTCAATAGCATCAAACACAACGAAAGCGAAATAAACCACCAATAGCAAATTAAGTGTGATACAAATGCCTGAAGAAATAGAAGAAGATAAATTTGGAAAAATAAACGAATCAATTAACAAAATAGGAATAGCAAAAATAATTCTCCTACTGCTAATAGCTGCCGCAGTATTCTGGTACGTTAATCTTCCAAAAAACGGCTCCGTCTCCATTGTTATAACCGAGCTTGACAGCGACAAAAAAGTGAGCGGCGCAATAGTCTCTATAGAAGATTCAAACGGGCAAATACTGCCAAGCACTGGCACCGACAGCTACCAAAGCTTAACCGATGACACTGGAAGAGTATCATTTGCAAACGTACCAGCAAATCGAGCGCTAACAATATCAATTGACACAAGTGCAGCAACTGAAAACTACGAGCCAACAAGTGATTTGGACATTCAACTTAAAAGCGAAGAAAACCTCGACCAAATAGTCCGCTTAGAAAAGCGAACTAAACTTTCCCTTTCGCCCGAACTAGTTTCAAGTCAAGTCACCCCAACATGCGTAAAGCAACAAAGCATAACTGTAAAAAATGACGGCGATGACCTTGAAGAAGTTGAACTAATCGGTTCAGGCGGATTGCAAAATGCATTTACATTTACTCCAGTGACAGTTGCACCAGGGTCAAGTGAAAACACTACTCTTACAATTGACATGACAAAAGCAAACGCTAGTGCGTCAGTAAACGGAAAAATCAGGATAAAGGGGACAAACAAAGGGATAACAGTTAGATTCACAACAATCCCTGCATTTCAAGTAGTTGTTTCGCCAAGTTCACTTAACTGCGCAGCAGGAAAAAACGTTTGCCCCTCCATCGTTACAATTCAAAACAATGGCAAAAGCTCGCTTACAAATTTGAAAGTTGAGCCAAGCGAAAGCATCGTAAGTGCTATTGACGGTGGACAAATTGAAAAATACTACACTGCCGACGATGTCCCGCCAGATGCAGAGGCAAAGTTCGGAGTAAAACTTGTTTCAACAACACAAGCAATCGGGGTAATAACAATTAAAGGCGACTGCTTTTCAAAACAAGTCAATGTGCAAACCGGGCAATAGATTGTACGCTCGGCGCAATATCGGATAATGTTAAATTTAATTCATCCGATACAAGCGGACAACATTATCCAATACAGTATTCGCTTAACAACACGCGGCATTCAACACAGGTTTTTTAATTAAACTCATTCTTTGAATTATTATAGCGTGAAAATCCTGATGAACTACGAATTCCTCAATGTTTTTGAAAACACTACAGAAGTTAAAATTCCAAAAGACCCACTACAGCAAATAATTGGGCAAAATAACGCAGTTAACTTAGCTAAAATAGTTGCAAAGCAACGCCGCAATTTATTACTCGTTGGCCCGCCTGGAACTGGCAAAAGTTTAATCGCACAAGCAATTGCATTTCATTTAACTAAACCAACGCAAGAGATAAGCGTATTACATAATCCAGAAAACCCAGAACGGCCGACAATAGAAGTAAAAAACGTTAGTGAAATTACAAACGAAGAAAAACTCGCGCGCCAAGTGCAAGGCAAACTAGTTGAGCCAAGCAGTGTACCCTACTTCGTAGCTGAAAAACTAGGATTCCGCTGCCGTAAATGCGGTGCAAACAGCAAAGCAAATGTCAACGCTTGTCCAAAATGCGGGGCAGACAAATTCTTAACAACACGCTCTCCATTCGGTGACTTACTAGCACCGTATTTTGAAGACCCACGTAGATCTGACCGCGTGCACACAACTCGCCAACTTGACAATGAAATGGAAGAAATAATTGTGTACGAACGCGAAGGAGACAAAATAAGGATACTTGACCAAAAGTCACTTGAACACTTAGATAGTTTAAAACGCAAAAAGCCACGCAAAGTCATTGTTCCAATTAAACGAAAACAATTCGTAATTGCAACTGGCTCAAGCGAAACTGAACTACTTGGCGACGTACGCCACGACCCATACGGCGGCCACTCTCAAATCGGCACAGCCCCATACTTACGCGTAGTTGCAGGAGGCATACACGAAGCACATGAAGGAGTCTTATTCGTAGATGAAATCTCGTCACTGCAAAACCTACAACGCTACTTGCTAACAGCAATGCAAGAACGCAAGTACCCAATTTCAGGCAAGAACCCACAAAGCAGCGGCGCAGTTGTACGCGTTGACGACGTACCATGCGACTTCGTACTAGTGGCTGCCTCTAACATCAACGACTTACCACACATTCTACCCCCATTGCACTCGAGAATCGTTGGCAACGGTTACGAAGTGCTACTTGACACACACATGCCCGACACTTTTGACAACAGAGAAAAACTATGCCAATTCATAGCACAAGAAATTAAACGCGATGGCAAAATACCACACGCGAGTTACAAAGCAGTTGAAGCCATCATACTAGAAGCAAAACGACGCGCAAAAATATTCGACGAAGTAGATGGCTTGACATTACGCTTAAGAGAATTATCAGGAATAATCCGACTCGCTGGCGACAACGCAGTTAGCGAAAAAGCAGAGTTCATCGACGAAACCCACGTTAAAGTCGCAATCCACAGGGGAAGAACAATAGACGAACAACTATCAGAAAAATATGGCTCAGTATGGAAAGCCGGCCAATCAGAAACTTCACTAGGCCGCGAGAAAAAACCAACAAACCAAAAAGAAATAAGCTAACAAGCGTTTGATGAGAATAGCTAAACCCATAAAGCCAAGATGAAAACCCAAAGCTTTTTAACGTGGTTCCACATATTTATTATGTGGTTTCACATGGCTAACATAACTTTATACATTCCAGATGACTTAAAGCGAAAAATGGACGAGCACAAGGAAATGCGCTGGTCAATGGCAATTAGAACTATTATTGAACAAAAGCTTGGCGAATTAGAAGAATTTGAACGACTAGTAAAAAAGAGCCGACTTACTGAAAAAGAAGCAATGACAATAGCCGATAAAATTAACGAAGCGGCAGGAAAACATGCCGAGGCGCTGTTAAATGAAGCTCGTAGTAGACGCTAATATTCTATTCGCAGCACTAGCTAGAAATGGACTAACTGCTAAGCTATGCTTTAGTAAATCAATTCAGCTATGTGCGCCTGAATTTATCTTACAAGAACTTGAAAAACACAGCCAAACATTGCGTAAAAAATTCAACGGCACTGATGAAGAATTTGAAAAAATGAAAAACTTGCTGTTAAAACAAGTTGAACTAATTTCCGACGAAACCCTAATTCCATTCACTCCAGCAGCTGCTTCACTTATAACCGACAAAAAAGATTGGCTCTACTTAGCATGTGCACTGAAAGAAAACGCAGATATCTGGACCCACGATGCTGGTTTCAAAGAACAAAAGCGAGTAAAAGTTTGGACAACTGAAAAACTAGCTGAAGAAGTTGGAAAACTGTAAAAAGAAAAATAAACGCGAATTAGCGTCGCTTGTGGTGCGCTGCGATTGCTTTGCGAATCAGAGCCTTGTGCTTCTCTTTTACAACCGTTTCATATTCTTCAATTGGAAGAATAACTTTTCCACTCTGGTAAACCATAATAGCTATAACCGCCAGGCCAAGCCAAAAGAGGAACACTGCAACTGGGCCAAGTAAAACACCAACCACATCTTCAGTTAAGAATGAACCACCAGATGGATTTGCACCCATTGCCCAGCCAAATAGCGAAGGGATAAGCGTTGGGTCAATTTGCGCATAAATAGCCTTGTTAGCCGTTACGAATATTTGATAGGCGGATTCAGCTACTTTTAGCACTGAAGCAAAAATGAAAAACGCACCTGCGAGTTTCAATAAGTGAAAACGTTTACCACCAATTGAAAACCATAAAATCCTATGAGCTACCATAAAAAAACAACGATTAAGTATAATTTAAATGCACCGCTTTCCGCAAATGGCAAACGCTAAGTCCAATTATTTTTAACCTTGAACCGCCCATTAGTACTTCAGTAATTATGGGCTCATAGTCGAGTGGTTAAGACGCCTCCCTCACACGGAGGAAACCCCCGGTTCGATACCCATCTTTTTTCTTTTAAAAAAAGAAAAAAGCTAGGTGCTCCAAAAAAGAAAAACGCAAAAAACAGCGTTTCTTTTTGGGGTAAAGCCTAGACCTTTTTCTTTACAAAAGAAAAAGGGATCGGCCGAGAATCCGGGTGGGCCCATTATAATTGGTTTAAAAACGACTAAGGCGTTTACATAATTATGGCTTTGCCAGAAAACGTTGCTAAATTTTTCGATAGACACGTGAAACGTCACGGCTACTTATCTACAGAAATGAAAGCGCACTTGCACCGCTGATTCGTTGCAAAACAAATCACTGAAAAAGAACTAAGCGAACTAGGCAACCGCATTAAAGAGCATGTTGCAGACCGCAAAGGAAAATCAGACTACGACGATGCAGTTACCGCGCTAAATAATTTACAGCGAGATGGGCTTAGTCTAGAACCACACGCAGCATTGAACTTATTATTAAAAAGAATTCCAAAAGCACAAGCGCCACTCGCAAAAGTCATTAGCAAGGCAATGGCACACGTCAGACACACGACCCCAACTACAACCAGACCATGGCACGCAATCGAAAAAACTGATCATGGAATAGCGATTGTTAGAGCAGCAAAAGGCGATGTGAAGCTATTTAGACCAACTAACTTCACATATAGCGATTATATAGAAAGAATGTTAAACAAAATGAAAATAGAAGGCTGGAAAAATGCAATGGGGCACGATCGAATTACCCAGTTTTTCCCAAATAGAACGGAATTATTCCACGAACATTTCCGCCCACATATAGTCTATAGCTATAGGTATAGCGCGGGTACCAAAAAAACACCGGAAATAGTTATTGAACCACTAATCAACATACCTGGAGAAGAGCGAGCAAAAGCAGTGGAACAACTTAGGCAAATTGGAAGCATAAAAATTGGAGAGCTTGTTGGCCACAAGGTGCACGTATTCGAACAACATAATCAACCTGAAGCAGAGAAACTAGCACGCAAAATGTCACGCTTCTTCAGACACGACGTACAAATAGTACAACACTATAACGAACCACCTCAACGTGCTTAAACCCCCACAGTTTCACGCAGCTCACTAACTTGATTTATATATTTGTAAGCATTTACTTATTGTATCGTTAAACCAAAAAGGTGGTTTGTTAAAAAATGGTTAAAAAAACAGTTAGAAAAACAGAGTCAAAAGTTCCAGATCATTGCCACATGTGCGGTGGGAAGAACTGTAATTGTGCTAAGATAAAAGCAGGCACAAAGTTGTTGATGGCACTTGCGTTGCTTGGTTATGCTGGCGGATTTTTATCGCTTCAACTCGCAGCTGGAGTTGTTGGAGTTCTACTTGGGCTTGGCGGCTTAATGATGCTAACGAAGCATTAGAAACGCTAAATTTGCATAGTTAAGATTCAAGCCAACGGTGTTTTAAACCCGTTTTCGCCTTATTTTTTACTTGTTTTTATTATTTACTCAAATTGGGGGGTTTAGTTTATTATGAAGCTTGAATTTTTAAAAGATGAAAAAGACGAAGTACGCGTAAAGCTAGTTGGCGAAGACACTTCAATTGGATTACTCGTAGTTGAAAAACTCGCGGCTAACAAAACAGTTGACTTTGCTGGTTGCAACGATGACCACCCGTTATTAGGCAACCCGGTTATTGTAGTTAAAGGCAAAGGGGCAAAAAAACAATTAATTGAAGCAGTTGACGAAGTCAAAAAAGAGCTAAAAGACTTAGAAAAAGCAGTTGAAAAAGCCTAATTCTTCAAAAACACTTCTTTGTAATACTTGCATTCTTTTTTAAGCGGGCATTCTGCGCATTTTGGCTTTCGCGCCACGCAAATTTCTCTGCCTAATTTTATTAAGTTCAAGTGATAGCTTTGCTTTAACGCATCAGGCACAATCACTTCTAATTTCTCTTGGGCTTTTTCTGGAATTTTTTCATTTTGTAACCCAAGCCGATGCGTCACGCGGTACACGTGCGTGTCAACTGGAAAAGCAGCCATGCCAAACGCAAAGCTAAGTACAACAGCTGCACTTTTTGGCCCAACTCCATTGAGAGACAAGAGAAAAAGCTTCGCCTCTTCAATTGGCAAGTTTTTCAAAAAAGATAAGTCTAATTTGCCGGTTTTTTCTTTTATTTCACGCAGCACGTTTTTAATGCGTTCGGCTTTCACATTGGCCAAGCCGCCTGACCGAATTGCATCAACTATTTTTTTCTCATCTGCAACTATAACTTGTTCCCACGTGGGAAATTGTCGTTTAAGCTTAGCAAAAGCAGGAAAGCTGTTTTTGTCGCTTGTGTTTTGTGATAAAATCACTGCAATTAAACAGTCTAGCGGCGTATCGGCTATCCATGGCTGAGGCTCGCCGTATAACTTTTCTAGTAAAGCGGCGCTTCTGGTTATTTTTTGGCTGTGGATTTCGGGCATGGGATTTAAAACGAAGTCAAGACTTAAAATTAGCTTATGTCGCTGTTTGAATCTTTCAGAAAATCCAAGGATGACATTTTCGCCAGGAAAAGCAAGTTCGAAAGCGAAGTTGCTAAAAGCAAGGGAAAAGTAGTGGTAGTTGTACATCCGTTTTATGACCATTGGAAGACGTCTTTTCCAGTCGAATATTTTGACAGAGTAAATGCACTGATAAAACAGAGCAAAGCCCCGGTGATTATATTAGAAGAACATGATAGGGTGCACGTGACTCGAGCTATGCTTAAGGCACGGGCATTTTTCGTGCGCACTAAAATTGCAGATCCAACGCCAGTTGCTGGATGGAGAAAAGTACATGAATTATTGCAAGCCGCAGGTGCAAGAACGATCTTGATAGCGGGCAGTTATGCACTGCACACGAACCCAACGCCCAGGCTGATAGATGACCAGCTGATAAGACAATACGAAATGACGCTTGGCCGAAACCGCAGGGTGCCAATTGTTGGCGGCTGCGTTGCAGGCGCATACGAGCAAATGATAAGGCAAGGTTATGAAAAAGTCAGGCTTGTACCGCAAGTGGTTTACCCTGACAAACCAAAGGCATAAACTTTTTGCTCTTCCGAAAAAGTTTAATAACTCGAAACAAGCCTATTTGTTTATGAAGCATTCAAACGCATTGAAGCAACTTGCTATAAACGCAGTTTTTTGGACTGGGATAGCTGCAATCATAATCACAGCCGTACAGGCGGATTTCTATTTTGCCGGTTTTTTCATTGGGTTACTTGTACTAAATACCGTTATTTTGTTCGCTCTTGAAAAACTAGCGCCTGGCGTGTTTAAAGCGAACCAGGAAATCAACAGTGACGCGAGTGAATTGAGTTTTAAGATAAAGCCAATTAAGTATCCAAAAGTGCTTGACGAGGAAAAACGGGAATATTTGCCTGAGTTTATACACTTAGATATTACGCGCAACAAGCAAGTGATTTTTGGCGGCGATTTAGCGCGCAATGTGTTGAAACAACTACGTGACGGCCTTGACCAAGCGCTTATGGTTCAAGATGCAAATGCAACTGTAGTTGGGCAGAAAAAAGTTGTTAAAAAAATGAAGGGAGTAAAAAATAGTTTAAGCTGAAGGGGCAACGTGCCACTTTTGGCCACTTTCGCCATCTTCTACGATTATTCCTTTTGCTGCAAGTTGGGCACGGATTTCATCAGCTTCTTTGAACTTCTTTTCTTTGCGCAACGATTCGCGCTTGACTAACAACGATTCCACCTCACTACGCAAGCTTTTTTCTATCGTTTTTTCTTGCCAGTTAAAGAAGCCAAAAACTGAATCAACTCTTTCTAAAGTTCCTAAAATTTCAGCTGCGTCTCCGGCAGTTATCCTTTTCAATTTATTAATGGCAGTTACGAACCCGTGCAATGCTGCAAGTGCTTGCGGCGAATCTAAATCATCATTCATGGCATTCTCAAACCGAGACAAGAAAGCGGAAGTGGCTTCATTTACTTTTTCAGATGGTTTGCCTTTGCCGCTTTTACTACGCATGTCTTCAAGAAATAATTGTAGTTTTTGCAATGTAGTTTGGCAACTTGATAATGCGTCAAAAGTGAAGTTAAGCTGTTGGCGATAGTGTGAAGATAAGTAAAAATAGCGAAGCACAAGCGGGTCGAACCCTTTTTCGCGTAATTCTCCAAGAGTATAGAAGTTTTTGAATCGTTTTCCCATACGCTGGCCATCAACTAGCAAGTGTTCTCCGTGTACCCAGAATTTTGCAAGTGGCTTACCGCTTAATGGTTGGCTCTGCGCAATTTCATTTTCATGGTGTGGAAAAATCAAGTCAACCCCGCCGCAATGGATGTCAAAAAACCCGCCAAGGTATTTAGCGGACATTGCACTGCATTCAATATGCCAGCCGGGTCTTCCTTTTCCTAATTCGGTTTCCCAATAAACTTCGCCGTCTTCTTTTGTCCACGCTTTCCACAAAGCGAAGTCGCTAACGCCCTCTTTTTCATATTCATCTGTTGAAACTCGATTGCCTGGTTTTAATTCAGTTAAATCTAAGTGAGATAATTTGCCGTATTCTGGAAAAGCGGACACTTTAAAATAAATCGAACCATCTGTGCTTTTGTAAGCCATTCCAGCGTCTATTAACTTCTTAACATTTTCAACCATTTCTTTTATGTGGCCAGTTGCCTTGCACACTACTTCTGGCTTTTCAATATGTAATTTTTGACAGTCTTCAAAAAAATATTTTGAATATAACTCAGTGAATTCCTTGAGTGAAATTTTTTGTTCTTGAGAGCGTTTGATTGTTTTATCATCAACATCGGTTAAGTTCATCGCTTCAAATAAAGTAAACCCGCTATATTTGAGAAAGCGGCGCAGCACGTCTTCAAACACATACGTACGCAAGTTTCCAATATGGGCATAGTTGTACACGGTTGGGCCACAGCAGTACATGCGCACTTCTTTGTTTTTCAAAGATTTGAACTCTTCTTTTCTTCGCGAATAAGTGTTATAAAGTTTAAACATAGTGGAAGTCACTTTAGTAGAGTAGAACTAAATAATTTTATAACCCCGCTAGGAAGGAGCATGATGAAACGACATCGCCAAGGCCAACTGTGCGGCGAGTTATTGGCGAAACTTGACCCGGTACAATTAACAACACGTGGTTGCCAACGTCAAATGTTCCAGTTAACAAAGCATGTTCAGCACGGTGACGCGATAGCGACTGGTGTGCTGCAAAACGAGTCATTTGATGCAATGTGATTTCACTTACACCAATTTGCAACGCGGTTTCTAAATCTCCCCTTGCAATTTCCTTTCCGTTTAACGCGCGTGAAGTTGCAGCTAGTGAGCCATAAAGTGCTGCATTTACTTGGTGGGCGATTTTATGTCCGTCAACTGGTTTCTTTAGTAAAATCAAGTGGTAGCCAAGGTTGTGAATGTGAAGCCGGCGTAGCTTCAAGGCTTGCATTATCTTCTCTCCAGCAGCATGAAGCGTAACCGCATTTTCGTTCTTCACAATGTCACGCGCTTCTTTTACAAACCCAAGTTTTTCAGCTAGTTCAATAGTCTCAATTTCATTTAGCCCTAAACTATCAACGTGTTTTGTTATGTGGCTGTAAATCGCCGCGTCTATTTCCTTGAAAGGAGTTGAAACATATTCAACGTGAATTGGCACGTTCTTGTGACTCTTTAGCATTTCGAGGTAAAGCGCTTCAAGCGATAGATAGTATTCAAACGTTGTGCCATCTTCGTATTTAGGTTGAAGTGAGTGATAACCAGAAATAATGGCCGCATCAACTGCTTCCCCTAATTCAGGCAACACGTGTACTAAATTTGTGGAGAACAACGGCGGAGTAGTTGAAGGAGATGAAAGAATTATGCGGTTCGAGCGCGGTGCAACGTAGATGCTTCCTGCAAATTTAAACACGTCGCCTTTTTTGTATTCAATTATGAAATTAATCTTTGCTTTATCTGCATTAACAGAATGCCGAACCGAATTAAATGAAAGCGAATTTTTATTGGAAACTGGAAACTTCACACGCGGCGAGAATAAGCCGGCTAATTGAAGCGAAAGTTGTGGAGTGTACAAAATTGGCATTGCGCCAAGGAGAGCGAATTGATTCGCAATTATTCCAGCTTGTCCGCCAAGCGAAGTGCCGGTTGAATAATTCTTTGCAAGGAAGTCCAGCAACTCGTTATTTGTTGGCGCATGAATTGCTTTGCCTGTTTTAAACGCGTGAATAAACGTAGAGATAAGCGCTTGAGGTGAATCTACTCGCGCAAGTTGAGTTTTGGACTTGCGTAGAATTGAACGATGTTCTGGCTGGAAATGCGCAAAAAAAGAGTGAAACTTCCTTACATCGTAAACGATGATTTTGTCAACAACAGCATTAAAAGCAGTTAAAACTGTTTTATTGCGTAAACTAGTGTGAGAAGCACGACGCAGCCTACCTTGCCACGCGCTGAACCATAAACTCGTCAAACTAGCCATGTACAAATATTTCTGTAAGGTAGGTTAAAAGCTTATTGAACTCAAGCAACTAATAGTGGATTAAATTGTTTCTATCTCGGGAGTTTCCTAGCCTCTTTTTTTAACAGGGTAAGTGCTTTGTTGACTAATTTCCGCCTAGCCAACTCGTAAATTACATAGTCATATGGACTTGCGTGTGGAATCAGCGAAGTTTCAGAAGTCCATTCCAACGGTTTATCGAAACCTTGAGCAGCCATTCGGTCCAACACTGGTTTATGCTCCCAATGCGAATGCTCTGTAGAATTTTCAGTTATCTGCATTGCTTGACTGTGGAGTACTTGTGCCTCTTTTTTAGTTAAACGAATTGAAAACCATGGCTTAACTTGCTGCTCAAATGTGCGGGTTTCTTGAAACGTCGGGCACACTTTTCCATTTACAAGCGCGGTTTCATACTGCGGCCTATGCGGCACGTGCCTAGTTTTTGGACCGGGCTCAAATGCACGATAGTGCAGCTTGGTCTCCCCAACAGTAAAATCGGAATATTCTGATTCAAAACGAATTTCCACTTCGTGTGGCACTTTGTCCCACGTTGTCCAATTTCGACGACCCACTTCTTGCGTGTGCTCCATCCCCCTAGCAACAGCAGCTGAAATGGTGGCTTTTAATAAATTCATGAATTGAGCATGAGGAATATCGGCATCTGTTGGCACCCAATATCTATGGTATGAACGCGTGCGATCCGCCTCTTCGCGCATTGCCCCAAGTGGATATTTAGAAGAAGTCCCTCTGATGCAAAAAGCCGCGGTGATACGCTCACGCAATTTGCCAATTTCACTTTCAGATAGATTAGCCATTGCACAAAAACAAACGACGAAAGAAGTTAAATGTTTCCTTAAGCTAGGTTTGCAGATGCGTATAAGTGCCATCTGCTTTTTGAGCGGCGCATAACTGCTATGTTTGCGCTTTTGTCAATTGAAACTGCTTTTTTTAGTTTAAGTGAAACTTTGTTCTTTTTGAACGACTGTACAAAACCAACAGTAGTCGCAGTGCCCACTCCGATTACAAGAGGTTCAGCTTGGATAAACGTATCAACAAATTTTTCAAGTTGGCGTTTTAACGGGAATAACTCAAGTGTTAATTCAGTTAATGGCTGTGGGAGCGTTCCGGGGCTGCCAACTAAACAACCTACAAGTGAATCTGCACGCGTGAGGCTAGGGTCAAGAGTTGTTGAAAAGCCAATTAATCCCCCAGTTGTAGCTTGAGGTAGCTCTTCTTTACCTGCATGAATAGCAACTATTTTAGACTTAAGAGGAATTAGCACTTCTTTATCTTTTTTTGGCCGATTTATTCCAGGTAGGATTTCAATCTCATCACCGGCTTTAAACACGCCTCGCACAATTGAACCCCCGATTACTCCACCTGCGATTTTGTCAAGCTTTGCCCCAGGCTTATTTACGTCAAAACTACGGGCAACATACATTAGTTTGCTACCCTCTTGCGGAGGTCTTGGCTTTATTTCGGCGCATAGTACATCTAGTAGCACTCCAGTGTTTAGCCCGCTACTTGCACTTACGGGGATAATTGTAGCATTTTCAAGAGTTGACCCTTTTAGAAAAGTTTTGATCTCTTTGTAACTTAGTTTAGCTTGTTCTTTTGAAACTAAATCGACTTTGTTCTGACAAATTACTACGTTTTTAATGCCAGCTGCCTCAAGCACCCCCAAATGTTCAATTGTTTGTGGTTGTGGACATTTTTCATTTGCGGCAATTACAAACAACGCGCCATCCATGACGCTGCTTGCTGCAATTACAGTTGCCATTAGGGTCTCGTGGCCGGGTGCGTCGAGAAAAGATATTTTTTTCACTTTTTCAGTTGTAGAATTACACTTCTTGCATTTTTCAAGCGTGCCGTATTCACCGCATTTGCACTTGTAAATAATTGCATCGGCATAGCCAAGTTTAATTGTAATGCCGCGCTTTTTCTCTTCACTGTGCGTGTCAGTCCATATACCAGTAAGCGTTGAAACTAGTGTTGTTTTGCCGTGGTCAACGTGCCCAATGGTGCCAATGTTAAGTTCAGCTTGTGACATGAAAATTTTCAACAATTAGCTAACTTAGTTAGAACGAGTTAGTTGTAAGAGTATTTAGTGCTTTGAAACCCATTTTAACCTTCTGGTATTAGCTTAAATGCAACATACCTAAGGCTGCTGCAAAAAAAACTAGGCGAGTAACTCAGCTGCTCTTTTTTGGCCGATTACCGAAGTTAAAGTATATAGTTTTGGCCCGCGGGGTTTTCCGATTAGAACAGTATACGCCGCAGTGAAGAATTCTGCAATGCTTATATTGTGTTTTTTGCAAATGTCTTTAACCGCTATCATTTGTTCTGTTTCGCCTTCTTTTAAATGAGTTGAATATTCAGATAAAGAAGAAATTATCGATTCCTTGAACTTCGCTTTTCTTTCTTTTGCCTCTTGCAGTGTAGAGATTGATAGCTTGTGTTCTTTTCCATATAGTTCAACCCATTGTTTTGCAACTAACAATCGCGTCTCCGCTAGTAACTCGTCTTCTTTTGTGCGTATGTGTTTTAACTCTTTTAATTTTTGAAGTGCTAGTGGAATTGACATTAATTGCGATAATTGAGCTGCAAAAGAAAACGAAACTCTATTTGGATTATTTTTCGGTATGTTTGACATGGCTAAGTCATACATTCGCTTTGCGTTTTCTTCTCGGTTCTCACTCTGTGCCTCGCTTTTGCCAAAATACGCTTTTTCAGCTTCGTCAAACTCGTCAACTAACTGAAAAATTTTACCTA
>JAHFHC010000001.1 GCA_023247085.1 Microcaldota archaeon
ATTGGAATACAGTGACCACCGACACCGGGCCCAGGTTGATGAATATTTACTCGCGGGTGCTTATTTGCAAGTTCAATTACATCAAATACATTAACTCCAAACTGTTCACAGAGAAGCGCCAGCTCATTTGCAAAGCCAATATTGACATCTCGAAACGTATTTTCGCTTAGTTTCACTATTTCAGCCGTAGTAGCGGTCGTAGGATATATCTTACCCCCAGTTACAATTTTAGAATAAAATTCAACTGCCGTTTTAGTGCTTTTTTCATCTATTCCGCCAATAACCCGATCGTTATTCACAATTTCGTATAGTGTTTTACCTGGAAATGCCCGTTCAGGACAATGCGCTAGCATAAAATCTTTACCTGCTTTTAACCCGCTTTTCTTCTCTATTAACTCACGTACCATTACGCTAGTTGTATTTGGAGAAATAGTTGATTCAATCACTAGAAGCGCGCCTTTTTTGATAAAGCAAGCAATTGAAGAAACAGCATTTTGTAATGGCACAGCATCCATTTTTCGATTTTTTACGGGCGTAGGAACAGAAATTATTATTACGTCAGCTTCACTGCATTTTGATGCATCAACTGAAGCAACTAGCTTTTTTGCCTTTACAACATTCGGCAATAGTTCTGCAAAACCAGGCTCTTCAAAAGGTGCAACTCCCCCCTGTACTTTTTCAACTTTCTTAGAGTCAATATCAATTCCAGTTACATCTACGCCTGCTTTTGCAAAAAGACATGCAGTAGGTAAACCAATGTAACCTAATCCAACTACGCATAATTTCATGTAGAACAACTCATTTTAAACCAATAATAGTAAATATAGTAAATAAAGTAAAACCAGGTATAAAAACGGATATGAACGAAACAATTTGGTTTGATGTAACTAATTCACCGCATGTATTTTTCTTAGAGCCTTTTATGAAATATTTTAAAAAAAAGGGTTTTAATGTACACGTAACTACACGGCAATTTTACCGGTTAGATGAAATACTTAACAATCGTGGTATCGAATATCACAGTGTAGGGCGACATTTTGGAAAAAATTTAGCTGCAAAAGCAGTTGGAATGGCTGAACGCGTTACAGCACTCACGCTGCATATAAAAAAAATAAAGCCAATCGCATGTATAGCCGCAGGTTCTCCTTATGCAATGGCCGCTTCAAAGTTACTTCGAATTCCAAGCTTTTGGATTACTGACAACGATATCAGTGCGCACATGGTTAATTTTGGAGCACGTTTTGCAACACGAGTCTTTCTACCTGAATACAGTCATATTAATTTTTATGAAAAACATGGAGTAAAGAAAAGCCATATAGTGACTTTCAAAGGATTAAAAGAAGATTTTTACTTGCATGGATTTAAACCAGATAAAAATTACTTCAAAAAAATAGGTTTAAGTGGAAAAATTGCGGTTATTCGTTCTGAACCAAGCCACGCCGTTTACTTCCATGGCGAAAAACAAAATGAAGCAGCTATAATAGAAACACTTCAAGAAAATGGGTTTAGCGTAATCTACCTTCCACGCAGTAAAGACGAAGAACAAAAAACTCGTGCTGCTTTTCCAAATGTTTTTGTTCCCGAAACCGCACTTGATGGTCAAAACCTTCTTGCTAATTCTGAGATACTAATAGGCGCAGGCGGAAGTATGAATCGAGAAGCAGTTGTACTTGGAACAAAAGTATTATCAACATACAGTGGCCCTTCACTCGGTGTAGACGAATGGCTAATTAAAGAAAAATATATGATACACAATGTAAATCCTTCAAAAATAGACCTAAAGCAATTTATCACAACTAAACTAAATAAGTACAACAGTACTGAAAAGGGTTTTAAGACTGTGGCAAGTGAAATAGAAAGTGTAATTCAGGCATAGTCATTTAGTTTATATCCCATGCAATTGATTGCTTACCCTGAACGCAATTCGCGTAGCGGTAAATGCAGCATTAAGGTTTGGCAACGGATCAACTTGCCCTTGAATCGCTCTTGCAAAAAATTGCATTTCTTCGTTATGCCCTTTGTTTTGTTTTCCACTGTAAAGAACTTCGCGTTTTCCATTTGTGTTAGCAATAACATTATGGAAATCTGTTAATTCAATTGTTGTATTTCCAAACAATACTTCAATTTTTTCTTTTTCAGTTTTATCGCTTCCGCTAGTAGTATATAACAAATTGCATAGTGATCCATTTTCAAAAACTATTGCAACTGCCACATTTTGAAAGTCAATTGTAGAAGCAGATACCGAAGTGATTTGTGAATCACAAAGATACAAAAATACATCAAAGAAATGCACCATTTCTCCAATTATTCGTCCGCCTTCGTTTAAGTCATTTAAGAAATGATCCAACGAAAGTGAATCCGCTTTTACACGATAATTTACAACAACTGGCCGGTTTCCAATAAATTCCTTAACTTTTTGCAATACTGGCGAATAACGGCGATTATGGCCAACAACTAGCACTTTAGAATGTTTTTTCAATGCGTGTTCGATTTTGTTTAATTGTGAATCGTTTAATGCAAGTGGCTTTTCTACAAATACGTGTTTACCTTGTTCTAATGCTTTTACAACTAAATCAGCATGAGTAGAATGGCGAGTTGTTATTGCAACTGTATTTGTAGACTTATCTGCTAATGCATCTTCGTAATTTGAATAGCATTTGTTTGACTTGCATAATTCTGCAACGTAGCGCGCATTAGAGGGGGTCATAGAAGCAACGCTTGTAATTGAAATTCCGGATTTTGCAATTGCTGAAATCAAAGTGCTTTTTGCAAAGTTACCGGGTCCGATTAAACAAAGTGAAGCCCGACTAGAATGAAAAGCGGGTTTAAGCTCAAGATGATGTGTTTTTTCTACAAGCGGGTATTTAATGACTAAAACATTTATTTTTCCGCGTTGTAATTCGCTAAAACTTTTCAATACGTATTGAGGCTCGCAAATTTTGTCAACTAAAGATTCAACTTGAAGTCCCTTACTAAGGAGTTCTACGAACGCCTGTAAGTTACGCTGTTCAGTCCAACGTACGTAGGCATATGGGTAGTCAACTCCTTTTTCTTCGTATTGTTGGTCATATCGACCAGGACCATAAGAAGTTGAAATAAGCACGTCAAGTTCACGCTTGTAAAGTGCTTCTCTATCTAAATTAAGTCCAACGTCGCCTACTATGATCAATTTTCCTTTTCGTCTACATAATTTAATTGCATTATTTGCTAATTCACTTGAAGGAGATGCTGCGGTTAGTAGAACATAATCCGCCCCGTTGTTATTTGAAAAATTGGCAACTTCTTTTCCTAATTGATTTGGCGTAACCGCGTTTATTCCTAGCTTCTTTGCTTTTGACAATTTTTGTGCTGAAATATCAACGCCGATTACTTCAACGCCATTTAATTGAAGTATACGACTTGCTAGTAATCCAACTAACCCAAGTCCGTATACAACCGCTTTATCGCCAATTTTAGCATCTGCACGGCGAACAGCTTGAAGTGCAATTGCGCCTACGCCTGCAAAACACGCCTGAGAAGTTAAAACCCCTTGCGGGATTTTTACAACTAAATTCTTTGGAATAACAGCATAATTAGCATGTACGGCATAACCTGCGCCAGCACAAGCAACTCGATCTCCGAGTTTAACATGTGAGACATTCCGGCCAACTTGTACAACTATACCGGAATTACTATAGCCTAATAGCGATGGCTCGTTTATCTTAGTCTTAGCGATTTGCAACGCTTGTAAAAACCCGCGTTGAGAAACTAGTTTTTTAAAACGTTCAACTAGTTTTTTATCTCGTAAAACTTCTAGAAACGCGCTTTGACGTTTTTTAACTGAAGATAATTCCGTTCCTGTGCTGACTAAAGAATACTCTACGCGTACGAGAACTTCGTCATCATTTGCAACTGGCGTTGGCTCTTCTTCTAATGACAATTTACCGTGTTTTACTAGTAGTTGATTCATTTTAATCACAGGTTTAATATCGTATATTGAAACTGAACATTTTAGGCATTAAAACCCTTTCTAGTTTAAGAACAACTGCTTTACCCTCTTTTTTTTCACCAAAAATAAGTGAATACCATTTTTTTTCTATATTTCCAGCTAATTCACGGGGTTTTTCAAGCAAAATATTATCAACTTTAAATCCATTAGCCGCTTTTTTGACATTTAAATTCCCACAGTGAAAATTCCATTGCAAGTTGTGAATTCCAGTGCCTTTGAACCAATCTCGAATTTCAATTGATCTTTTATCTAGATTTATTCTAATCAAACGCTCATGCACGATTTGCCGGTCACTATAGCCATAATGTCTTCCAGCAATTACAATAGCATTGCCAATTTTATTTGCAAATGTTATTTCAGCTTTTGTTTTGTCAAATAATTTGAATAATTCGTTTTCATCAAAGTAATTTTGTTCACGAGTGTCAACTTGAGCGGTATTATGATACGCAGTTGACCGAAATAAGTTTCGCATTTTTGGATTACCGGTGTAAATATAAGCTCCCGGATCAATGAAAATTGGTTTCCCGTTTACATCTAGAGTAAACGCAAGGCTCGAATTATGCGTGTGCCCTCCCGTTTCAAGCGTTCCAGTTGGACCAGCAAAAAACGATAATAGTAATTCGGCATCGCGATAAATGCAAAATCCACTTTTAGCAAAAGTGAACAAGCCCAATGTTGAATTTGGTATTTTCAAACATTTATTGCCAAGTTCTATTACATCTTCAAAACCATTAGCTAAATAATTTTTAAATAATCTGCCAGAGTCATTATCGCCAATTGATAAAAGAGAACCATCTGATCGCGTAATTATTTTCAAAAATACAAACATTTTTGTCAGTTGATTTTCAAAACTCTTGTCAATTTTTAAGTTGCGTTTCTTCATTAGCAAGTAAGCAACTAGAAACATTTCAGTTGCAAACCCGTGGTACCAAGTGCTTTTTTCAAAATCGACCCCATCACCTAATACTTGATATTGCATTTCTTTTTGTATTTCAGATGATGCAAATTCAAGCCACTTTTTACCATTTTCTGTTTTTTCAAATAGTAAACCTGCAAATAGTAAACCTAAAATATTTGTTAAATAGTGGTTATTTCTTATCTTTGGACTCCATTCAAGATGATTGACAATAAAATCAGCGTGGACAAACAACGCTAAAAAAAACTTGTTCCAAAAAATAATGTCTTTTTTATCTGACTTATAAAAAATCGAAGCAGCAACGCATAAGTTTATTAGTCGTATAGAAACTTCCATTGACGATTTCCAATTTGGGGAACTACTGACTGGATTTTTTTCAATCCAATCAATTGTAAATTGCTTAAATGCTAGCAAAAATGATTTATCCTGCGTTTTGTTATAAGCTTCAGCTAATACTGGCGCAAAATGAAAACGATTTAATTCCCACACGATACGAACATCGCATTGCGCCTCGCCAAAAACTTTACCAAATACATAATCTACATTCCAATTTATCTTATCGCTTGTACTTGAACCAAAAACGGGTATTCGACTGTTTACAATACGTTTTGCAGTTTTAAGGGATGTACCATTTTTACAGAAGTGAGAAAAATAAATTAGATTAACTGGCTCAAAGTTGCTTGGCAACTTAGTGGGTGTGTTTTGTTTTGAAAAATGTGTTGACACTAGTTTTTTAACAATAAATCCCGTAGGATAGTGTTCTAAATATCTTTTTATTGTTTGAAACCGCATGGTTATTGTATCAGCGTCGTCGTTTTATAAGTATTCAATACACTGGCGCAGTATATATATTTCGTGATTTTTATGTGTGGCATTTGTGGATTCTATGGTTTTGAAGATGCATCTTTATTGAAAAAAATGCGATCAGCTATAAATCATCGCGGGCCAGATGCTGAAGGAATCTATACTGATAAGCTATGTTCTCTCGGGCATAAACGATTATCAATTATTGATCTTTCACCTGCAGGTAAGATGCCAATGTCAAATGAAGATGGAACTATTTGGGTTTCTTTTAATGGAGAAATTTATAATTTTGCGGGCATTAGAAAAGATTTAGAAGAAAAAGGGCATGAGTTCAAGAGTCATACTGATAGCGAATGCATTTTGCATGCTTATGAAGAATACGGAAAAGACTGCGTAAAGCGATTCGGTGGAATGTTTGCTTTTGCTTTATGGGATTCAAACAAAAAACTGCTAATGCTAGCAAGAGACCGAATTGGGGTGAAACCGCTTTATTATTACTATAATTCTATCAATGGCAAATTGTTATTTGCTTCAGAAATTAAGTCCATTTTAGCTGCAGATTTTGTACCTAGAGAAGTCAATTTAGAAGCGTTTTATCACTATTTGACATTCATCACTACTCCAGCCCCCAACACACTTTTCAAAGGCATAAATAAACTACCAGGCGGGCACATTGCAATTATTCAAAATAATAAACTCAAAATTGAAAAATACTGGGAAGTATCTGATTTTCCACTTGACTTTTCAATGACTGAAGAAAAAGCACAGCACTTAACCAGCGAAAAATTACTTGATTCCGTTAGACAACGTATGATTTCAGATGTTCCACAAGGGGTATTCTTATCCGGTGGACTAGATTCATCGGCAATTGTTGCGCTAATGAGTGAATTAAGTGAAGAACCAGTTAACACTTTTTCAATAGCTACTGGTACAAGTGAAAAATACAATGAACTGAAATATGCTAAAATTGTAGCTGATAAGTTCAATACAAATCACAAAGAAATTCACATGAATGAATTAGATATTGTAAACTTTCTTCCAACTTTAATATACCAAGCAGATGAACCAATTGGAGATCCAGTAAATATTCCAATTTACTATTTATCACAAGCAGCAAGAAAAAACAACGTAATTGTCTTGCAAGTAGGAGAAGGAAGCGATGAATTGTTTTGCGGTTACCCATTTTATAATTTAGAAGTAAAAATGAGCAAACTATTACACGCGCTACAAAAAGTTCCCGCACCTTTACGAATTGTCGGCAAAGAAGTAGCAAAAATAGCTGCTTCAAAGAAATACCGCACAATGCCCGCGGTTATAGAAGATTATTTTGACCGTATAGCAAAAAATCAGGATATCCCTTGGCACACGGTGCTTTGTTTTACTGAATACGAAAAACCAGAATTGTTATCTAAACAGATAAAACATAATGAAAATGATGAAAACTCATATTCATTAATAGAAAAAACAACTAAAAGTGCTAAAACAAATAACGCAGATAATAACAACACTAAACGCCACGCTGCGGATAATTTACTTCAACGAGAGCGCATATTTGAATTAAAGACACGCATAGCGGAACTACTATTGATGCGCGTGGATAAATTTACAATGGCGCACGCAATTGAAGCAAGGGTACCATTTCTTGATTATAAACTAGTTGAATTCGAAATGACCGTACCGCCATATTCAATACACTTGAAAAATGGAGTTACAAAATATATCTTAAAAAAAGCAATGCAAAATAAACTACCGCGTGAAATTATTCACCGAAAGAAAACTGGATTCAATGTACCAGTATACGAAAATATGGGAAGTGACATACGCTCAATAGCAGAAAATGAATTTGAAACCCCCGAAATGGCTAAATTCTTTAATATACAAAAAGCACTGGAAATCATAAAGAACAAAGAAACAAAACAAATTGGAAACACTAGCTTCCGCACATGGATCTTGTTAAATTTTGCACTTTGGCATAAATATTGGATACGAGGAGAAAAAATATAGTTGAATATGTTCATGATAAAACCACTATTTTCAATTTCAATACTAAACTGGAACGGCAAACATCTACTAAAGAAGTGCATAGAATCTGTATTAAAACAAACATACAAACCAATAGAAATCATACTCGTAGACAATGGCTCAACTGACGGATCAATTGAATTTGTCAAAAAATATTTTGAAAAAAAAGTAAAAATAGTTCAATTCAATAAAAATATTGGCTATAGTAAAGGCCATAATATGGGATTTGAAAAAAGCCGAGGCAAGTGGGTTGCTTTAATGAGTAATGATGTTATTCTTGATAAAAACTGGGTAAGCGCAGTTATGCAAACGGCTCAAAAAGAGCCTGATGCCGGGGTAATTGGATCTCTCGGATATTTCAAAAATTTATCTGAGTCCGTAAATGGAAATTACATGGATATATTAGGTATAGTAGCACCATGCAATAATAAACAAGTAACCTCGCTAATGACTGTTGCTGGCGGGGTATTCGCAGTCAATAAGAAATATTTTGATAAGCCATATGATGAAGATTACTTTATTTATGGGGACGAAGGTTTTTTAGGAATGCGAACACTGCTAAAAAATAAGAAAAATATCGTTTGCCTTAAAACTAATTATAAATTTCAAGGCACAGGCTCAGAAGGAACTGCTAAACTAAAAGAAAAAACAGTGTTTCTTTCCGAACGTAACAATATACTAAACTTTTTGAGGTTTCTTAACATTAAAACAATAATTTTACTTTTACCAATTATAGCTATTCACTATATAACAAGCCGAATATTAAATTTGATTTTAACTGGGAAGTGGAATTACTTTCAGTGGCGTATAAATGCCTGGGTATGGATATTAACTAATATAACTCAAATTTTAGAAAAAAGACGTCAAAGTCAATCTGAAAAAAGAACGGGTGATAAAAAACTTTTTGAATTATTTATTTCTATTTCACCAAATGAGATAAAACACCATAATATAATGGCAAAATTATTTCAAAAGTACTTAAAATTAATTTATCCCTTAATTTAGCGCTTATATAAAACTTTAACAAAAATGTAATTTAAATTTAAGCTTCTTTTGAAGGCAAAAGAGTTCTATAAAACCAATTAACTTTAAAATGTTGCACAACATATACTAACTTAGCTATTTGTAAATAAACTCAAATTAAAATCACAAAGAGACAAAAATAAATGAACATATTAATTACGGGTGGTTCTGGTTTTATTGGTAGGCACCTATCAGCGCAGCTACTCGAAGAGAAACATAAGGTCACCATAGTAGATCAAATGCCAACAAAAATTCTGGGCGTAAACTACATAAAAGGCACAGTAATGGATTTTGATACGCTCAGTTTAGCACTCAAAGGTCAAGAAGTAGCCATAAATTTGGCGTCGGTTGTTGGCGTACAAAAAAATGAAGAACGTCCAGCAGAAGCACTAGATGTTAATATTATTGGCACAAAAAACGTGCTAGAAGCTTGCCGTAAAAATAATGTACGAAAAATAATTTATTCTTCGTCTTCAGAAGCTTATGGTGAACCAATAAAAATTCCAATTGAGGAAAGCGATTCACCAATTCCAATAACTACTTATGGAATAGCTAAATTAGCAGGTGAAGAATACATAAAGGCGTACGCAAAAGCGTATGGAATAAAATATACTATTTTTAGATTTTTCAGTGTTTATGGTCCGGATCAATTAACTGATTTTGTATTACCGCGATTTGTTGCCAATGCAATTAAAAATGAGCCATTAATTATCCACGGGGATGGTTCACAAATACGTGCTTTTTGTCATATTGACGACATCATTAGAGGAATTTCATTGTCGCTTATAAGAGGAGATAATGAAATAATTAATCTGGGAAATGATCGAGAAGTAGTTAGTATGAAGGAATTAGCACAGCGAATAATTAAATTAACAAACTCGAAAAGTGAATTACAAATTGTGCCGTTTGCTAATACAGAAAGAGCACGTGGAAAAGAAATTTTACACAGGGTACCTGCTCTTGAAAAAGCTAAAAAATTATTAGGTTATGCGCCTTCAGTACAACTAGAAGACGGTCTATATTCAGTCATAGCACACTTAAGGGATAAAAAATGAGCTTATATTTACGAGATTTAACTCAAGCGTTAAAACAAATTCAGGAAAAAAAGATTAATATAACAGTTATTGGCGTAGGTACAATTGGCTTGCCCTTAGCTACTTTTTTGGCTTCAGCGGGGTATAACGTAACTGGCTTAGATATTAATGAAGCAAGAGTTAAGCAAATAAATGATGCAACGGTTGTTTTCGAATATAGTGACAAATTAAAGAAAGCAGTTAAACTAAATAAATTGCGCGCGACAACTAAAAGTTCAGATGCGCTTAAAGATGCTGAAATTGTATTTGTTTGCGTTCCAACTCCGCTAAACGAAAACCTAGCAATGAATAACTCTAACCTTCTTAGTGCAACGGATGCAATTATAAAAAACATCAAAGCAGGCATGCTTGTAATTTACGAAAGTTCAGTTTCAATTGGAACAACTCGAACGCTTATTAAAAGAATAGAAGAAAATACAAAATTAAAAATTGGAAAAGACATAGGAATTGCTTATTGCCCTGAGCGGTATAACCCAACCTTACCCCGCGAAATTCTCCCTCAAGTAATTTACAATTCAAAACAATCTGATATAGCTTATTATACAATAGATAAGGTGAGCAGAGTAGTTGGCGGATCAGATGAAAAAAGCCTAAAATTAGCCAAAAGAATTTATTCAGAATTTATAACAACCGAAGTAAAAGAAGTTTCTTCAATAGAAACTGCAGAAGCCACAAAATTACTTGAAAATATTTTTAGAGACGTTAATATTGGACTTGTGAATGAATTAGCTACCATTTTTCCTACTTTTGGCGTTGACGTATACGAAGTTATAGACGCCGCTAAAACGAAACCTTTTGCATTTTTACCACATTATCCTGGAGCTGGAGTTGGGGGAGAATGTATCCCCGTTGATACTTGGTATTTAATTCGCCAAGCTGAAGAAAATGGGCTTAATCCAAAACTGCTTAAAGTGACTCGTGAAGTAAATGATTCAATGCCCGCTCATACTGTGAAATTACTTGAAGAAGAGTTAGCTCAACATTCAAAAAAAATAAGTGGCAGTAAAATTAGTGTTTTGGGGCTAAGTTACAAGAAAAACATTTACGATACCCGTTTAAGCCCGTCTCTCGAAATTGTGAAAATATTAAAAAGTAAAGGCGCTAAAGTTGTAATTTACGATCCAATTGTTCAACAGCATGATTCACGTTACGAATTAAATTCATTTGAAGATACATTCAAGAATAGCGACGCATTGATGTTGATAACTGATCATGACGCATTTCACCTTATTGACTTAAAAACAGTTAAAGATTTAATGAAAACTCCCATCGTCATAGATGGAAGACAATTCTTTAATAAAACAAAACTTAAATCCCTAGGCTTTAGCTATCGTTGCATAGGTGAACCAAAATAATGACTACTATAATCACAGGCGGCAGAGGTAGGCTCGGAAAATATATAGCAAAAGAAATGTCTAACGCGATTATACCGCCTCATACCGAGTTAGATGTAACAAACAGACAAGCCGTTTTTGAATTTTTTGCAAAGTACAAACCAGATACAGTAATACATTTAGCTGCTTTAGTGGATGTACGTGAATCTCAAAATAATAATGAAAAAGCATGGAAAGTAAATGTCGGCGGCACTGAAAACGTAGTCGATGCTGCATTTGCGGTTAACCCAAATTGTTATTTTATTTACATATCTAGTGCGTGTGTATTCAACGGCGAACGTGGCGGATATACTGAAGAAGATGTACCAAACCCAGTAAATTATTATGGTTTAACAAAAGTAGTAGCTGAAGAAGCAGTAAGAAAACTTCCAAATCATTTGATCATTCGCACGGATTTTGTTGAACGCACAAAATGGAGATATCCTGGCGCGTATATAGACCGATTCTCTACTTGTGTTTTTTCTGATACATTGGCAAAGGCGCTAAAAGGCGTTATAGAAAAAAAAGTGACTGGATTAATACACCTAACCGGTAAGCGCAAAATTTCACATTATGACTTAGCAAAAATAACTACACCAGAAGTCCAGCCAATAAAATTAAAAGACGCAGATATTCCAATGCCTCAAGATCAGAGCATAAAAAGTATAAGGGGATGGGATAACTTAGAGTTATAAATTTGTAAATTAGGTTAATCCTACTCAAAATTAGTAGTCTATTTTAGTCTCATTAATTTTTGTGCATCTTTAAATTTGTTAATTGGACCTAAAATAATTGCAAAAATTAGTTCATAAAGCTCTTTAAACGTCATAAACTTAGTTATGTGCATAACAGACAAAGTTATTGCTATTAAAATAGGCACTATGACAAATGCTTCTTTTACAAAAAGAGACATTGTAAAAAATGCAACCGTAGCGATTACAAATGAAATTATATTTTTTAAAAATAGTATATAAAGTCGAAGCTCTTTACGCGTTTCATAAAAGAAATACCCAATTAAAAATAAACTGTCAAAAGCATATATCGCAATTGTTTCTAAAACACCTAATTTTCTAAATAAAACTATTAAGCCCAGATTTACTAAATTAAGAAAAATGCCGGAATTTGTCCATATATAATTCCATTTTGTATTAGCTAGTGACAGATTCGTAATAAAACCAGATAGCAATGAAATCACTAAAAAACCAGCGTATAATCCTAAAAATGGAATTGCAATTTCGTATTTAGCGCCAAAAATTATCGGAAGAATAATAATTCCAATAAATGAAAAACAAAGCCCTGAGATTAAAGAAGTAGCCACAAATTTTCTTAACCATATTTGAACTGACCCGTGATTTTTTACACTCGTCTGTTGAGCCATTTTTGGAAAAATGACTGCTAAAAGTGCTGAAAAAGGAATTATCAATAACTGACCATACTGGTCAAGTATTCGAAGTATTGCATTATTAATTGGATCATTTATAAAAATTAAGGATCGCATATAGAAGCTTACCATTGCAGCAAGAATAAGCGGCCACCATAGACGTTTTATTGAATATTTAATGACATTCATCGCTGCTGAAAAATTAAATATTTGTTTATTTTGATACAATAATAAAAAGGCAACTAGAGCCGGTAATAAATAACTAAATAAATAAGCGCGTACAACTGCATCAGCCGAACTAGAAAAAAATGAAAAGAAGAAGGGGCTAAGTCGAGCAGATAATTGCGTCGCTAAAAATATAACCGGCTGAAGCGCTACAAAAAAAGCGTAATATTTGAATTTTTGCATTCCTTGAAAGGCAGATATAGAAAAAGTATAGAGCACAAAAAGAAAACTACATAAAATTATCAATGGAATCGAACTGGAAATTCCCAGACTAAGTAATTGTGAAATATAAGGTATTAAAAACAAAAAAAGTAAACTAAAAATTCCATAAATAACGGATAAAACTACAAAAACTGAAAAAGCTAAATCAATTGGTTTTTTTGATTTTGAAATTAACACCGTCGAAGTAACTGGTAAATTAAATGCTGCTACTGGCAATATGCTCATAAATAAAAATATACCAAGGTCAAGAGCCCCCATTTCATTGGCGGATAAGCTACGTGCAACTAAGGCAATTCCGAAAAACGATGCGATCTTAGCTAAAACAGTAGTTACGGCTATTACTGAACTGTTTGAAAGCACATCTGATTTAGGCATTTTTAATCAACTTATTAAATAAAAATCATCTTACGTTATATATACACAGCTCATTACATAATTGAGTAAAAAACATGAAAGAATTTATAGAACCATATACCCCGTATACAAAAGGAACAGGACTAATAAAAAGAATCCTTGGGTTAATTCCAGGGCTTTCTAATTGGATTGACAAAAAAGCGCAAGAATATTATACCTTAAAAAAATGCAGACACTGGTCAAGTTTTTCTAATGGAACAGTACTGGATTTAGGTTGTGGCTATGGCCAATTTATGGAATGCACGCCATCAAATATAAAAGTTATAGGAATTAACTTAAACCAAGAAGAAATTGCAACCGCACGAAAAAAAGGATTAACGATCATAAAGGCAGATTGCAGAAAATTACCATTTAGTAAAAACAGCGTGCACGGAGTAAACTGTTCTCATTTAGTTGAACATATTATTGAACCAATGGACATCTTAAAAGAAGCAAAACGCGTGCTTAAACCAGGTGGAATAGTTGTTGTTCGTACTCCTGATTTAATTAGACATTTCAAACATTTTTACGACGATCCATCACACATTAACCCATTTACAAAGAAAAAAATGGAAAAAGTATTAGTTTACTCTGGTTTTAGTAACATACGTGTTACTTATGGAACTTGTACTTTGAATTGGCTTAAACCATTTACTATTTTTCCAAAATTAAGGGTTGCACTTGAAGAATTAGCTTCGCCTGTATTTTCGCACGAGTTAATTGCAGTAGCAGAAAAATTAGATTAGAGAGTTATATAGTTTAGCCAAATTTTGCTTATACATTTTTGCACTAACTTGCAACACTATTTTTTTAACTTTTTTAGTGTTCACTTTGTTGGGATGGATAAAATGGTTACGCAACTGGGGTCCTAATGCATTTTCATCATTAAATGCGTGAAACTCTGCAAT
>JAHFHC010000009.1:0-28413 GCA_023247085.1 Microcaldota archaeon
TTCTCCAAGTATACACCTAAAACGAGCGGTATCTAAACTAGTGCCGCTTCCAAAAACTTTGTTTGCAGGTAACTTAGAATATTTAAGGGCTAAAAAGGTCATTACGTCAACTGGGTTCGTAACAACAAGAAGAACTGCATCAGGCGCGTGTTTGACTATTTGTGGCACGATTTTTTTAAAAATAGCTGCATTTGTTTTCACTAAATCAAGGCGCGTTTGACCAGGCTTTTGACTAGCGCCAGCAGTTATAACCACTACATCTGAACCAGCGCACAATTCATAGTTATCGCCGAAAGTTATTTTTGCATTTTCAACAAAACCCAAGCCGTGCTTTAAATCCATGGCCTCTCCTTCGGCTTTCTCCTTGTGAACGTCGATTAAAACAATTTCATTAGTCACACGCTGCAACAACATAGTAAACGCCGCAGTTGAACCTACAAAACCGGCGCCTATAATTGAAACCTTTGCTCCGCATTTATTATGCATAAATAAAACAAAACGCGAAGTAGGATAAAAAGCTATTCCACCTCCTAGTTTATTGTGCAAATAAGCTAACTTAAACTTCTTTGAGTAAAACGGGAGTAAAAGCTAAGGCAGTACGTTTTTAATACCTTAAACTCCCTTTTCTAATCGAAAGCTACATGAAAAAAAGCAATATTAATACCCTTAGAGCTTGCCCCTTTTTTAATTGGTTGAACTTATTTGAAAAAAAGTGGAGCGTACGAATAGTAAAAGAGCTATACGTAAAACCACTGGGTTTTAACGAATTGAAAAAACGCATTTCAGGCATAACTCAAGGCGTACTTTCACAGAGGTTAGACGAACTAGAAGCAAGCGGGGTAGTCAAAAGAAAAATATTAAAACAAAAACCACTCGCCGTTGAATATTCATTAAACGAACATGTAAAAGGCGCTTTTTGTTGTTGGAAAAATGAAAAAAACAAGTCTACTGGATTGAAAATAAAATGTTAGAAATAAAAAACTTACACGTTGAAGTTGAAAGTAAGAAAATTTTAAACGGTGTTACGCTTAGAATTAAACCAGGCGAGGTGCATGCGTTACTTGGCCCAAATGGCAGTGGCAAAAGTACACTAAGCTATGTGATAGCGGGTCATCCAAAGTATAAAGTTACAGCCGGCGAGATTCAGTTTGAGGGTAAAAACGTGTTGGAAATGAAACCCGAGGAACGCGCTTTAGCTGGAATATTTTTAGCTTTTCAACATCCACTAGAAATATCCGGGGTAAACTTGTTTAATTTCTTATTTCAAATGGCTAAAACGCGTACAAAGTCGCTGTCGCCAATTAAATTTCGAAGGCACGTTATTGACAACCTAGAAAAAGTTGGGTTTGACGAAAGCTTTCTTGACCGTGATTTAAACGTTGGCTTTTCCGGCGGAGAAAAAAAACGAACAGAAGTACTACAATTACTCTTGACAAACCCATCCCTTGCAGTTCTCGATGAGACCGACTCCGGTTTAGATAGAGATTCTTTGAAAACAATTGGTAAGGCAATACAAGCACTTCGATCACCCAAATTCTCCGCGCTAATAATCACTCACTACGCCCGTTTGCTTGACTATATTGAACCGGATTACGTGCATGTTATGGGCAATGGAAAAATAGTACTAAGCGGCGGGCCAGAAATCATTGAGAAAATTGAAAAAAATGGGTACAAAGACGTGTTCAAAAAATGAAAAATGAAAAACTCCTCACAATAAATGCGGATTACAAAGAGAAATACGGCTTTAGTTACCCTGAAGAAGCAGTGCACAAAACCAAAAAGGGGCTTTCTGAAGCGATCGTAAAAGAAATTTCAGCTGTAAAAGAAGAACCCGAGTGGATGTTGAAAAAAAGATTAGAAGGGCTAAAGTGGTTTGAGAAAAAGTCGCTGCCAACATGGGGCGGAGATTTAACCCGAATTGAATTTGACAACCTCACCTACTACTTAAAACCGACTGGCAAGAATAGCCAAAGCTGGAATGAAGTTCCAGACAATATCAAAAAAACATTTGATAAACTTGGCATTCCAGAAGCCGAACGTAAATTTTTAGCAGGCGTAACAGCACAGTACGAAAGTGAAACAATTTACCATAAGTTAAAAAAAACACTAGAAGAACAAGGCGTAGTTTTTCTCTCAACTGACGATGCAGTAAAACAACATCCAGAAATTATGAAAAAATATTTTGGAACAGTTATTCCAGCAAGTGACAACAAATTCGCAGCGTTAAATACAGCGTGCTGGTCCGGCGGAAGTTTCATTTACATTCCAAAAAATGTCAAAGTAGATATTCCACTACAAGCGTATTTTAGAATAAACACAAAAAACTTCGGGCAATTTGAACGCACGCTTATTATAGCCGACGAAGGTTCACAAGTTCACTATATCGAAGGTTGTTCAGCGCCAATTTATTCAACTGATTCACTACACGCGGCAGTTGTTGAGTTAATTGCACTAAAAAACGCAAAAATAAGGTACACGACAATTCAAAATTGGTCTCCAAATGTTTACAATTTAGTCACAAAGCGTGCACATGCGCATGAAAACGCAATTGTAGAATGGGTCGACGCTAATCTGGGAAGTAAGCTCACTATGAAATATCCCGCAGTTTACTTGCTTGGCAAAAATTCAAAAGCAGATATCCTTTCAATTGCATTTGCTGGAAAAAGCCAGCATCAAGACGCGGGCGGAAAAGCAGTTCATTTAGCACCAGACACAACATCTCGAATAATTTCAAAATCCATTTCAAAAGACGGGGGACGCACAAGCTACCGCGGTTTACTGCATATCGCAAAAGGCGCCACTAACTCAACGTCAAGCGTAAAGTGCGATGCGTTGATTCTTGATCCATTATCCCGCAGCGACACTTACCCAACAATGAAAGTTAATGAAGAGGATTCAACAATTTCTCACGAAGCATACGTTGGAAAAATCGGCGAAGAACAACTATTTTATTTAAAGAGCCGCGGGTTATCAGAAACAGAAGCGACCGCGCTAATAGTGCTTGGGTTTATTGCAGATATTACAAAGGAACTTCCAATGGAATACGCATTGGAACTCAACAACTTGATAAAACTAGAAATGGAAGGCGCAGTTGGATGAAGCTCAAAGAATTAACAATTGTAAAATCGGCAAAGCGCATTACAGTTAGCAAAAATGAAATTCAAAAAATGCTAATGTATTGTAAAACTAGCAAAATAGAAATAAACTGCGCGGATAACTCGCAATTGACTATCGCACAAGTGGTTGAAAGCAATACAAACTTAACTACAATCTTCAACATTGGAAGAAATTCAAAAGTTAAACATTTGTTAATTATGCTTGATAGCGCGAATTCAGAGGCGAATGTAGAGTTTAATTTGAATGGAGAATATGCAGAGGTTAAAACCGGCGGGGCGATTCTTTGTACAAACAGCGGCAACGTAAAACTAGATTTTCAAGTGAATCATTTAGCCAAGAACACAACTTCGCTAGCGGGTTTTTACAGCGCTTTGCGTGGAGATTCAAGTTTGAAAGTAAAAGGAAATACCTGGATTGGAAAAAACGCAAGTGGATCAAACGCATTTTTTGCAAGTCATTCCCTACTGCTTGACAAAAAAAGCAGGGCAGAAAGTGTTCCCGGACTAGAGATTGAAGCTAACGAAGTAAAAGCAGGGCATTCCGCATCAACTAGTAAAATTCCAGGCGAACAGCTATTCTACTGCCAAGCACGTGGAATAGCAAACAAAGAAGCTGAGAAACTATTAACGCTTGCATTTTTGCAACGCGGAAGTATCCCAACTGGAATTGAAGTCGATGAGTTGATTGAAAACAAATGGTAAGCAAGTGGAAAAAAGACTTTCCGATTTTTAGCAAGAAAATAAACGGAAGAAAATTAATTTACCTTGATAGCGCAGGCACTTCTCAAAAACCAAAACAAGTAATTAGTAGTGAAAGCGAGTTTTACGAAAAATACAATTCAAACATTCACCGCGGGGTAAATACGTTGAGTGAACACGCAACGCAATTATACGAAAATAGCAGAGTAAAAACTGCCGAATTTATGGGCGCTGGAAGTGACGAAGTAGTGTTTGTGCGCAATGCAACTGAAGGGATAAATTTAGTCGCACAAAGCTATGGAAGACAACACGTGAAAAAAGGAGACACTATACTGCTAACCGAAATGGAACACCACAGCAACATTATACCGTGGCAATTACTAGCAACTGAAAAAGGTGCAAAAGTCGAATACGTCGAAGTAGACAAAGAAACAGGAAAATTAGATGAACTCGATTTGGAACGCAAGTTATCCTCGCAACAAATGGCTATTTTTGCGTTTACTCATGTTTCAAATGTGCTTGGCACTGTAAACAACGTAAAGAAATTAGCCAGACTTGCAAAGAGCAACGGCGCAACTGTTGTGCTAGATAGCTGCCAGAGTTTTCCACATATGGAAGTAAATGTCAAAAATCTAGGGGTGGACTTTGCAGTGCTTTCTGGACACAAGATATTCGCACCAACTGGAATCGGTGCACTATATGGAAGAAAAGAATTGCTTGAAGAGATGTCACCGTTTCTTTCTGGTGGAAACATGATAAGCACAGTTAGCAAAGAAAGCGCTACTTGGAATGAAGTGCCTTGGAAATTTGAAGCTGGCACGCCAAACATAGCTGGAACAATTGCACTTGGCGCTGCAATTGACTATATGAATAGAATCGGAATGAAAAACATTGAAAATTACAACAATAAACTCGTTGACTATTGTGTTTCTGAGTTACAAAAACTTCCGTTCATAAAAATTTACCCACCATTAAAAGAAAAAGTTGGCGCAGTTGCATTTAACGTTGCAAACATACATCCGCACGACGTAGCCAGTGTTTTGGACAATGAAGGAATTGCAATCCGCACTGGGCACCACTGTTGTCAACCGCTTATGAATGCACTAGGTGTAAACGCAACTTGTCGTGCTTCTTTCCAAATTTACAACGAATTCAGTGACGTCGACTCACTTGTAAATGCATTAAATAAATGTAAAAAGGTGTTCAAACTCTAGAAATGAAGGACAATTCAATGTACTCACAAATTATTCTGGACTACTACAACAATCCACCAAACAAGGAAAAAATGAAAAAAGCCACTCTGTCGGCAGCTGAAGCGAACACTTCATGCGGTGACCAAATCGAAATTCAACTAAAGATTGACAATAAGAAAAAAATAACTGAAGCAAAATTCACTGGCACAGGCTGTATAATCAGCCAAGCTTCTGCTTCAATGCTTTTAGAGTACATAGAAAACAAACCATTAAAAGAAGTAAAGCAGTTAACTGAAGAAAAAGCACTGCAATTAATTGGCATTAAACTTACACCAATAAGAATGAAATGCGCTTTGCTTGCATGGAAAACATTGAAAAAAGCAATTGCTTAACGCTTAACTGGTTCAACTACTAGAAAACGAGCATTATTCGATTTTTCAACTTCCCGTACGTTTACGCCCATGCGCTAAGTAAAATTGGAATAAGTTCGCTTCGTGGCATTGATGTTAAAAAAGGACAAACACGTATTTTAAACTAGGTTCTCGGAAAAAATGGATAAACTCTTATTTGGCACAGCCGGCATTCCTCTTTCTACACAGCCACGTAATACTGAAAACGGCATTACACAAATCAAAACGCTTGGCCTTGATTCACTTGAACTTGAATTCGTGCAAAATGTTAATATTTCAGAAGAAAAAGCACCATTAATAAAACAAATCTCTGAAAAAGACAACGTCGTGCTAACTTGTCATGGTTCTTATTTTATTAATTTAAACGCAGTTGACAAAGAAAAAATTGAAGCTAGTAAAAAAAGAATTTTGCACGCAGCCCGCATTTTAAACATGTGCGGCGGCTGGAGCCAATGCTTCCACTCAGCTTTTTACTTAAAAAGTTCTAAAGAAGAAACTCACCGCACAGTGAAAAAAGCGCTTGAAGAAATTGTTGAAACTATGAAAGCCGAAAATAACCCAGTGTGGATCAGGCCAGAAACAGCTGGAAAACACTCGCAATTTGGAAACCTAGATGAATTACTCCAGTTGTGCAGTGGAATTGACCAAACAATGCCGTGTATTGATTTTTCACACTTGCGCGCGTATTCACTCGGAAAGACGAACAACTACGAAGAATATTCAAAAGTGTTGAACAAAGTTGAAAGTATTCTCGGCAAAACAGCGTTGAAAAATATGCACATGCACATTCAAGGGATTAAATACGGCGAAACAGGAGAGCGCTCGCACCTTGAAATAAAAGACGACCCAGAATGGAAATACGGCGACTTAATGAAAGCGCTAAAAGATTACAAGTGCTGCGGGGTCGTAACGTGTGAATCTCCGAACTTAGAAACAGACGCATTGATATTGAAGAAAACTTACGAGAAACTCTAAAAGAAACTACTACGCGTTTTACTAAAAACGATCCTATTAGTTTATTCCAATTAAGCGTTTTAGAAACACTATCAACTGCGTAACTAAATCCCCGCTAACACACTTTCCAGAAGCACACAAATTACTAGTACACTCAAAATGGTTCTCACACAATTCAGCTTCACTTTTCTGTAAACCTAAACTGCCATTAAGCAAACAAAAACTCCCGGTAACTCGATAGCCTAAAGGCACACACTTACCCTTAACTATACAACCACTACATTGAAACTCTTGTCGCTCTGAAGCGTTCACTACAGTCGAACTAGAAATTTGGACGTTACTTTTTTCAACTTCTTCTGGAGAATCACGATGAGAGGAATTGCCACGAGCTTCAAAAGGCAAGACCGAACGGGTTTGATTTACAACAACACAAACTCCTAGACTGCAAGTTGCATTTCCAGGGCACTCAACCCACTGTCCGCCAGAACACACAACTCTATTGTTGCCAACATTACACGTATTCACAACACAATTTGATTGAACTGGCAACGCAGCGGGTGGCTGAGAGGCCGGCAACTGTGCATTCACTGAAGAAGACGCACTTTGAGAAACATTAGCGCTAACAGAACCATTGACACTTGCAGAACTATTCGCTTGTGCGCCTACACATGCGCCATTAGAACAATAGGCACCAGATGTGCAACTCGCCCAATTGCCATTACTGCAATACTGTTCGCTGTTAGTTGGATTACATTTAGTTCCATTGCATCCAGATACACACGCGCTATTCCTACAAACGTAACTAAGTTGGCAATTATTCCATTGTCCTTGATTACATATTTGTTCTGCATTGTTTGGATTACATTGAGTACCTGTACAAGCGGCTACACAGGCACCTGCACTACAAACTTGTCCATTAGAACAACTAGCCCAATTGCCATTTGAACAATATTTTGAATTGTCACTAGGGTTACACGTTTGCCCACTGCATTGTGCACAAGCGCCGTCACGGCAGCCATATTGGCACGAATGCCCATAGGAAACTAGCATACCTAATGCGCTATCGCATTGCACTTCGTTTAACTGATTGCTGGTTTCGCTGTTCTCACAGTGATCATAAAAAATGGCGGTACCGTTTAAAGAAGAATCTGTACGGCGGCTAGCTAAATTGCCATTTTCTCCGATAACTACATTTGGATCAGGTGGGCCACCGCCGTTAGAGTAATAACCAGTGCCAGTTCCGCGAACGTATAAATTAGCCCCGCCATCACTGTCTACGCACTCAACACCAGCATATGACGCTGCGTTGCTTGTGCTAAATAAAAGCAAAAATAATATTGCAAACGTAGAAAAAAGTAACTTCATAACAAAACATATTTTGCAGTAGTTATATATAACCGTGCTGTATCAAGAATCAAGCACGAGAGAGCAAGTACTAAAATCAAATGAAAGTAGTTGAACTAGGAAAAACGGAATAATTGTTTGAACCAATTTATTATCTGTCCGATTAAGTCGCCACTGACACACTTGTTTGCAGCGCATAAGTTACTATTGCACTCAAAGTGGTTCTCGCACGCTTCGCCCTCGCTTTTTTGTAAGTCAAATGTGCCATTCAATGCACAATACGTCAGGTTTACTCGATACCCAAGCGGAACGCAACGTTGACCAAACGAACACCCGTCGCACAAGCGCAAGCCATTCCTACCCAATATCTCCGTTGATTCATTACGACCGCCAATAGTATTACCGCGTGTTTCTGTACCACCGGCGCCGCTACTGCCTGTAGCGGCATTTTCACTTTCAGTTGTTGAATTATTATTGCGTCTATTTTGGCCTGGCGTAGAAGATTGGTTTACAATTACGCATACGCCGCTACTACACGTAGCATTGCCGGGGCAGTCAACCCATTGGCCACTTGAGCAAACCACTCTGCTGTTGCTCGGGTTGCACGTATTTTGAACACAAGTTAATTGAACTGGCAATTGAGATGGCAACTGGGAAACTGGCGACCCAGTCGGTTGTGAAGACGGGACATTTTGAGGAGGTTGGGAAACTACGCTATTATTGGTATTATTACTCGCTGAAGCGGCTATACATGCACCGTTGTTACATATTTTGCCTGAAGGACAGTTAAACCAAACGCTCGTTAAACAATATTGCGTGTTGTTGTTGGGGTTACATTGCCAATCATTGAGAGTACAAGCCACTGGAGCAGGAGCGGTTTGAACACACGCACCATTACTGCATATTTGACCGGCATAGCAGCCAGCCCACTGTCCGTTGTAACAATATTGCGAGCTGTTGCTCGGGTTGCATTGAGTGCCACTGCATTGGGAAGCTACGCACGCATTGTTCTGGCAAATTTGTCCACTTGGGCAATTCGTCCATTGACCGCCAGTACAAACTTGCTGGTTGTTACTTGGGTTACAAGTTGTTCCGTTGCTAGCACAAACTAGGCACACGCCGTCCCTGCAACCGTACTGGCATGCGTAGCCATATGAAGACATTTTACCATTGCTATCACAATAAGCCTCATCTAACTGGTTATAAAGCGAACTATCGTGGCAGTAGTCGTATATTATGGAATAGTTAAGGGACGAGTCTATACGCTGGCTGAACTTATTCGGATCTTCGCCGATTATAATGCCGTTGCCATTATTAAGAAAATAACCCGCATATGAACCAGTAGTGGTTCCACGCACATTTGCGTTTATGCCCCCGTCACTATCAGTACAAACTGGCAAGTCAGCGAAGAAAACGACCCTTCCGGTTAACCGTAGCGAAATGCTATCGACCAAATGGCTGACTTCAGCGAGTACATCATTGCCAATAAGCAAAACTTTCCCAACTGGAGCACGATAATCCCATGGCACAAGAAAAGATGCGGAAACCGCAGTAGCTAAAAGCGAAAGTAAAACAAACGAAAGGACAAAAAAACGACTATCAACCATCGTTATTAGAAATGAGCAAGAGTATAAAAAACGTGCTTCGTTAAATCCTTTATGTTAAAAAAAGGAGACAAAGCACCGGATTTTGAATTAAAGGATCAGAATGGCAAGCTTCATCGTTTAGCCGACTACCACGGAAAAACCGTTGTAGTTTACTTTTATCCAAAAGACGACACGCCGGGTTGTACAAAAGAAGCTTGCAGCATACGCGACGGCTGGGCTGAACTCAAGAAGCGGGGCGTAATTGTGCTTGGCGTAAGCGGAGATAGCAAAGAAAGCCACGCGGTGTTTGCAACGAAGTATAATCTACCTTTTCCCCTTCTTGCAGATACGGATAGAAAAGTCATCAACGCGTTTGGTGCATGGGGCGAAAAAAGCCTTTACGGCAAAATAATGCAAGGCATCTTACGCACAACTTTTATCATTGACGGTAGGGAAACTATTGTAAAAGTGATTGAAAAAGTAGACACTGGAAACCACGCAAAACAAATTATAGAAAATTTAGACGAATAAAATTAAGATGCTACGAAGTAACCGAAATCCTTATTAGCGCATAGAAAATATAAACTAGGTGAAAATTATGCCAATTCGTGAAATTATTTCTGATGTTAAAACGGAATCTGAACTCAAGCGCGAATATAACTCACTAGTAAAAGATCTAAAGCAAGATGGACACGAAGTTGTTACTTATGAAAACAAACGACATGACCCCACTTGGCGGTTTGGCAGAAAACCACCATATGCCCTGTTTACAGCAAGGAAAAGAGAAGGGGAAAGCTTACCCGATTATTTTGACCACGCTAGCAAGCACGCAATTCGAGTTGCAAAATTATTGGAACGCGTAGATAAATATTACACTAAAAAGAAACTAACCCGACCAAAAATGGAACACTTACGCGCAAATCTTCTAAATATCTTACACGGAATGCGAACCCCGCAGCGCATACAAGATATAGATCTCTACGCAAGCACGGCAGCTGAACATGGAGTTGAAATTAAACTAGACCATTTTCACCCGCATTTCAGAAGAGAACTCATGGAAGTTGGAGAGAAAAGAAAAGCACTATTAGATTCATTACGCCAATTTGAATTTGAAGACCCTAATCCAAGAATAAGCAGCACGGTTATGCGAATGGTTCACCCACGTACACGCGCGTCACTTGATTAAAACAAATGAAAAACCACATCGTAGTAGGCGTCTACATCTTCAATGAAGAAAAAGTGTTGCTCATTCACCACAAAAAGTTAAAACTCTGGCTTCCGGTTGGCGGGCACATTGAAGAAAATGAATTGCCAGACGATGCGGTTAAACGAGAAGCACGCGAAGAAGTTGGGCTAGAAATAGAACTAATTGAAACAGACAAAACGCAATCTTGTGGGTCAATGAAACGCAAACTTGCAATTCCATTTCATGTAAACCTTCACAACGTCGGTGATCACGACCACTGCTGCCTATTTTATTTAGCAAGGAGCAAAACCAATGAAGTCAACCAAAATGAAAGAGAATTAACCGATTATAAGTGGTTCACAAAACAAGAATTAAACAAGGAAGAAGTTCCGGCCGACGTTAAAGCAATTGCACTAACAGCATTTGAAATACTAGAAACAATGAAAAAAGAGACAAACAACTAAAAAGCCGCTCGTAATTCTCCGCTTGTCTCTCAAAGCATAAGGTAAAATCCAGAGGGTCAACTAGTTAAGAATTCGACTATTTGTTTGATTGGCTTATCTCTGTTGCCGTTTACTTTTAGTTTATGGTCAGCGCCGTGAACTATAATTAGTTCACCTTGTTGCAAATGTTTTACAAGTTCTTCACTATCACTTATCGCTACGTCTTCGTCTTTATCGCCATGTAAAATAAGCACTGGACAAGCGATTGTCTCAACTCTTTTATAGAGATCTTTGTATTTGGTTAAATCTTCGAAAAAAGAATAATTAACGCGTAAAAGGCCGCGTGGGCCAGCGTCGTAAAAATTATAGCCTTTTTGCTTCCATTCAGCAATTGCAGCTTCGCCGTACTTGCGCGTGCGTTGTAAAATATAATTCGAAACTGGGGCAATAAGCGCTAGTTTTTCGAGTTTGACTTGCAATGCAACTAGCAAAGCAACTAATCCACCGCAGCTTGATCCAATCATGGAAAATTTTGTAAAACCTTTTGTTCGTAAAAAACTTATAGCGACAAGCGTATCCTGCACCATAGTTGAAACAGTCTGTTCTTCAAACTCGCCTTCTGACTCGTAATTTCCTGCTAAATCAAAACGAAAACTGTTTTTTCCTTTTTGCGTAAGGCCTTTGCTTAACTTAACACAACTATCGGCGTCTTTGCCACTTGAAAAACCATGAACCATCACTATAACTTCTTTGCTTTTTGGGTTTACAACTTCAAGCACACCGCAGAGTTTCAGCCCACGCGAATTAAAAAATAGTTTTTCCATGCTAATTATTATGAAGCGCAACTCTTTTTACCTTAATCGCATAACATATACTGCTATGCAAATAGAGGTGTTTTAGAAAATTATGGCACATGAAGTTAAACCATTAAAGTACAAAATTTTACCGGGTTTCAGCGAAGCACAAATAGGCGACCACCATGGAGTCCTCTATGCAGGATATGTGAAAAAGTTAAACGAAATTGAAGAGAAAATGAAAACAACAGACGTAAGCCAAGCAAATGGAACTTACAGCGAATACGGCGAATTACGCAGGGAAGAAGCCTTTGCAACAAATGCCATTAAACTACACGAGGGTTACTTTGACAACATGGGCGGCAACGGCCAACCATCTGGAAAACTCATGAAACTTATTGAAACTGACTTCGGCTCATTTGAACAATTTGAAAAATACTTCAAAGCAGCTGGAATAGCTGCACGCGGGTGGGTTGTACTTTGCTTTAACTGGGATGACCACAAATTACACATATACTCTTCAGATTACCACACGCAAGGGGTATGGAACTGCACGCCAATTCTAGTACTTGACGTTTACGAACACGCGTATTTCATCGACTACAAAACGCAACGAAAAACATACATTGAAGCGTTTTGGAAAGTAGTTGACTGGAATTACCTAAACAAACTAGTTGAAAAATTAGAATTAACAAAACACAAAAATAGCCTATGATTTTAAAGGTCGGTTGGGTATAATTGTTTTTATGACAGTAAGTGAAGGAAAAATGGATCGCGTGGCACTGAGAGCTACTGCTGAGAGTCATTTGAAGTTGATTGGTATGCAGCGGTATGGTTGGCTTCATCCGGACTTGCAAGTTGCGTTACACGCCGCGCATAAGAAAGGCAAAATTACTGACGCAAATTTGACGGCGCTTGGCGATTTGTTAAAAAGAACCACTGTTGACCGAATGAAACCACATTTAGCTCAAGCAAATACAATAGCTAAACGCGCTTCAGGCCAAGAAGCCCTCGACCACTTAATGCACGCAGTTAACCGGGTTATTAAGCCGCCATTACATGGCGAAGTAGCTAAAGTCCTCGAAGAAGCCAAAAGTTTTCACGCTCAAAACCTAGGAGATAAAAGCAACAGACGGAGATACACGGCGCTTCACACCGCAATTCAGTCAGGAGAATTAAATGAACCTGCTAAAAGAGTTTTAAAAAACGCAATTGGCGCACTTGAACACAACATGGGAAATCATGAATTAGAATTATCGAATCCAGAACCACCTACAGCAAAAAGAGCAAAGAAAATAAGACGAGAGCTTAAAGACGCAAAATATAAAATCGGACTATTAGAAGCAGCAATTAGAAGTGCAACTGAAACTAAATAGAAAAATTCCAGCGCCGGTCGGGTAAACTTATTCTGCAGTAACTAGAGAACACAAGCTCTACTTGCAATCGGCTTACTTCACTTGCCCGCGCCACCGTACGTTCATATGCAGGCAAATGAGCGTTGTGACTTGAAGTATTTACGCCCTGGGAAAGAATCGAACTTTCGACTTCCTGGTTAACAGCCAGGCGCTCTACCTCTGAGCTACCAGGGCATACATAAAAGCGAAATTAATTGTACTTGAAATAGTTTAAAATTACGATTGTTGGGGCTTTGGAACGCTTCCTACTAGTAGATCGTAAAACTCTAAGCGCGTTGGGTCACTTTTACGCGTAGTTACTGAAGTTTCGAATTTGATTTCTTTAGTTTTCATTCCACGGCGTTTAAATTCCCGAATAATTGCCCCGTATGCTCGCGTTAACCTTGCTTGAATTACACGAGCTTGATTTTCGGTGAAACCGCGCCGTTGTAAATTTTTAGCTAAATTAGAAAAGTCAACATGGATGGGCATCTCCATTCGCCATACTTTTGTTCTAAAGCTACCGCCATTAAACTTAACTGTTAGCCCTAGTTCATCATGAAATAATCCAATGCTGAGATTATAACTGCGCCTTGGCTTAACTCTATGCAAAATTAAATGAAAATCATCACGATCTGGAAAAGCAGCTCGTCCTTCTTTGAACATTTGCTTAACTGCACTTTTTACCCTTACAAAAACATCTTTACGCGGCAACATAGCCCAATGGTGACTGGACATATCCCCATTTAGGTTTGAACGAATTAAAACCCTATTAGCTCCAGTCCAGTGGCTACGTTTAAAATCTTGCGGCGAACGGTAAACCCGATAAGGCAAAACACTTACGCCATCAATACCTTTTACCGCTCGATCGAGCAACTCTAAACCATAAAGTTTGTTATAAAGCATCGAGAAGTATCAAAGAAATAAAAGTTTAAAACCACTTCGCATTTCAGCAAATTACTTTACAGTGTTTGCCCTAGGAAACACGCGAGTCTAATAGTTTAAAATCGGTTTATTTGGGGTTTTCCATAAGTTTGTAAAAAACTCGTCGTTTCTTACTATTTCCCATAATTTAGATGGCTCGTGTTCGAGTTCGCGTTCCAAGTGAAATAGCATTTCTCGAAATTGTTCTAAGTCACCTTGAATGTGGTGAAGCATCTCTTCATCCATTTCAGGATCGTATAACATAACTTCACCGTTAGTTGACACGTAAATGTTGTCGTATGCCACGTTGCCATGCCGTAAGCCAGCTTTGCCTAGTTTCAGCAAATTGTCAGCTAGGCTCTTCAATGTGTTCAGCTTACGCGAGTTTGGTACTTTCACATCATCTAAATAATCCGCAAGGGATCGAACAGGGTCATAAGTAGTAACTAAGTAAAAACGGTGCGTGTCTTGGTCAGAAACATTAAGCACAGGTTGTGGCACATTCACGTCATTTTGCGAAGCGGCAAAGAGAAAAGCAAAGTGGTTATGGCGAGTACGTCGCACGTGAAAGAAACGCGTTTCGTCCCCATTTTTTAACATCAATGGGACAGAAAGTGGCTTAAGCGTCTTAACGGTTTCAATAGCGGACTGAAAAAGCGGGTCGTTTAAAATAAAGGCGTACTTTCTATCGATGGTTACATCGTGCCCCCCTAGTTTACGCTGCTCAAATCTAGACATTTCAAACATAAATGTCGAATCCCCCCCTACAATATTCTTTTATAAGGTACATCCGACTCACTTATAATGGTTTATAGCAAAAAACCGACAAGGTGACGCATTTATTGGCTCGGACAGTATATAAAATCGGCTTTTCGACTAAAAATGAAAATAAAGGAGAGAATGGTGTGAAAGTAACAAAGATGAAAAATAGCACATATGAAGAAATTAGAACTGCATTGCTAGAATTAGGAAACCCAAAAAAAGCTGAGTCAAGCAAGCGGTTTTTCAAAACCGGCAAGGGCAAATATGGCCACGGGGACAAATTCATTGGCGTAACTGTTCCTGAACAACGCGCAGTGGCTAAGAGATTCGTTTATGCTTCGCTTTCAACAATAGAACAGTTATTAGAAAGCGAAATACACGAATTTCGGCTAACTGGTTTGCTTATTCTAGTTGAGCAGTTCAAACAAACCAAAGCAAAAGGGACAAAAATCAAAGAGATGAAGCAAAAGCAGATTTTCAACTTTTACTTAGCGCATATCGACCACATCAACAATTGGGATTTGGTTGATTTATCTGCACCAAACATAATTGGAAAATACTTATCGGACAAAGACAAGCGATTCTTGTACCGGTTGGCTGAATCAAGTGATTTATGGAAAAAACGAATTGCGATTGTGGCAACGTATACATTTATTCGAAACGGAATTTTTGAGCCAACATTGGAAATCAGTGAAAAGCTGCTCGAAGATAAGCTTGATTTGATTCACAAGGCAGTTGGTTGGATGTTACGAGAAGTTGGCAAAAAAGACGCAAGTGTTCTAGAAAAATTTCTAAACAAACATTGTAAAAAAATGCCGCGCACAATGCTGCGTTATTCAATTGAACGATTTCCAGAAGCAAAAAGAAAGCACTTTTTGGTTTGTTCTAAGGCTTGAGCTAACATTTTTTTACATTAATAAATTTTGTTCAATAATTTTTCTGATTTTTTCAGCCGGATAAACTGGTTTTATCAATGTAGCTTGGCCGCGAATCCCCTTGCCAGAATGCACGCTTACTAAAAGACCAAGCACTTCGAGTTCGTGCAAGTATTCACGGTACCAGCGAGCTGTGCGTGGCTCCTTGCCCATCTTCTTGCACATTGAAGCATAACGATCGTACACTTCTCCAGAAAAATAAAGTTTTTCTCCATCATCTTCAACAAGCTTCTTGTACTGCACATCTTGCGAAACAATCGACAAAGCGTAGAGCACAAGTTGTAAGTGTTCTGGAAGTGAACCAATTAACTCGCGCGCCTTGTCTTCATCAGCAGCTAGGCGTGCAGCTTCAACTTCCTTGTCAGTTAATTTCTTAGAATCATTAGCAAGCGCTAGTTCACCAGCGCGTAATAAAAGCGTAAGCGCATAACGCGCATCGCCACTTTCACTAGCTGCAATTGCAGCCGCTAAGTTCAACGCGCTTTCTTCAACTACATTTTCTTGAAATGCAAGTGGAAGGCGCTGTGATAAAATCGACTGCAATTGAAGCGCATTGTACGGAGTAAAAACAATTTCTTCTTCACAAAGTGAACTCCGGCTACGTGCATCTAGTTTTTGTTTAAAAGAAATTTTGTTCGAAATCCCAAGCATCGAAATACTGCCATGTTTCAACTCATCATTAGCACGAGTCAACGTATATACTAAACTATCAAGATCTTTTACCACGTCAATTTCATCTAACACAAGCACCGCGTGCGTGTTTTTCTTATCTAGCACATCTAAAAGTTTTTCGTACAAAATTGAAAACGAGTGGCCAGTCTGCGCAATAGAAGAGTCAAAATCAGTAAGCGCTTTTTGCACTATCTTATAACGCGAATCATACACCCTACAATTCAAGTAAATGCCAGCTACAGAAGCTTCTTTTATGTCAGGGAGCTTTAAAATGGCTTTTTTGGCACAAATAGACTTTCCGCTGCCTGTTTTACCATAAATAAGGGCGTTTGTTGGCCTTTTGTTTTCAACTAGGGGGGCTAGGCAAGTTAGGATTTTGCGTAATTCATTTTCTCGGTGAAGTAGCACATCTGGCACGTAGTGTGGCGAAAGCGCGCTTTTATCCTTGAAGATGCCGTCTCCTTTTTTCAATAAGTCCCTAAAAGTTGAGTCCATAACAACATGCTAATTTATTTAGGTTGATTGGGCATAAAAATCATTTTATAGGCATTCACTGCGGCTAAACATAGGTTTTTAATTTATTGCACAGTAAATAATGCGTAAGATTTTTTTTCAAGGTGATTTATAAAAAATGGGAATTTTTCAAAATTTATCCAGCGCCCTAGGCGTAAGGAAGGAAATGAACGTAGAAGACTTCATGTCAGCTGCTGAAGCTGAAGAAGTTGACGTAATGCACCAACAAGCTGATTTTTACGTAAAACCAATTGCATTGCAAACAGATGCTGACCTCAAAGTAGTTGAAGAGGAATTAACGAACAAGAACCTCGTATTGCTCAACATAACTCCAATTGCACGCAATCCAAATAAACTAAAAGCAGCAGTTGAACACTTGCGCAAGTTTACAAGCGGCATTAACGGAGACATTGCTAGAATTGACGAAGACAAAATAATGTTAACTCCTGCAAATGTCAAAATCGTGAAGAAACGCAAGTAAAAACAAAAAACGATTCTTCTCGTCCCAATTTATTTCCTATTTTATTTTTTCTTTCTTTTTTTCCTTTGTTTCTTCTATTATGTTTACTTTTTAACTTACTCTACTTTTATGCTTCACGTCATAAAGTAACTATTTTTATAACATAGTAATAGAATGTAATACCAGTATGGCAATTGAACTTGAAAAAGTTAAAGCAGCTGAAGCATACTTTAAACAAATTGGCATGAGGCGCTATGGGTTTCTCCCTTTAGAATTACAAGTAGCGTTCCATCAAATAGCAAGAGGAAACCCGGCGCATCAAGCAAAATTAATTGAGCTAGGCAGGAATTTTGAAAGGCTTAATGACCCAAAACGCGCAATACAATATACAACAAGCGCACTTGAGGTAATGAGAACGCATGGTCGTACAAATGCATTAATGCACTTACTAGAAAAAACTAAAATGGAGCTTAACCAAACAAGCTCAGCTAAACCTAAACTTCGAAAATTGGGGCTTGAGTGGAGGACTAGTAAAGTTCGTTTACCTGGAATTCGGGGATTAGTTTCAAAACCGCAAGTAAGAATAACTCATTGGGCTAAACATAGCCCGAAAAAGCTACTGGCCGCGCTTGAAGCAAAACCCAGTGCTAGTTTTCCAGACGCAGTACCAAAATTTACAGTTCACCCTTTTGGAAGATATTTGCTTATAGCACGAAGATTTAAACGCAAAGGACATTACCCCGGAAGTAACGATTATCACCCCCCCCCGCACATATTTTCGATCGATTGGTTGAATTAGTCAAAAAGAAAAATGCGATTCTTGAGATGCCGGTTGCATTAGTTCACCATCCAACTAAAGGCATGCTAGTTGTCACGCTATGGAAGAAACACGAACGTACACTAGAACAAGCATTTTTGGCACGGGATTTGTCACTCAAAGAAAAAGAAGCACTTGCAATAAAAGCAGTTAGACAATTAGCTAGGTTAAACTCAGCTGGTTATTCTCACTTGCACCCGTTTGCTAGAAACTACGTGGTTTTGAAAAATGGCGAAGTACGGTTAATTGACCCAACATTACTTATACCGCATAAAGATAACTCGGATTTTAGATCCGGCACGCGAGGCTTAATACAACAGCTTTCAACAGGGGTTGAAAACACGCCAGAACGATTATCAAATAGCGAATTTACTAAAATGTACAATCGAATTAGAGAAGAATATTTAAGAGAGCTTAGAAAACGAATGCGCCAATAGTGATAAAAAAGACTCAATGCTATAATAATTGTTCAAATAAACATGGTTAATTTAGATGCTTTGGCTTTGAAAATGGAACTTACGCCTGAAGCCGCCATTGGCATTGTTCAAAAAGAGGTTAATAGAAAAGGCTGGAAGAAATTCGATTTAAGCGACATTTTAACCGTTTATACTCCATTTTACATTTTTTCTTTTGACGTAATTGCAGAAGGCGGCGCGCCACCAGGCAAAGCTGCGCTTAATGCAAATACAGGCGAAATAAACGAATTCGTCCCATCGCTTCTTGAACGTCCAATTCAAAAACTACGCAAAACAGCAGAGGGAATTGAAGCTGAAATTGAACCAACTAATATTAAAGAAAGTGAAGTGGAAAAAGTCGCGAGTGTAAAAATCGCTAATATGCTGGGAGCAAAGCGAGAGAATATCGTTATTTCAGCGATTTCAAAAATTTATATTCCAATGTTTCGTTTGTGGCTTGATGTTGCAGGGGATAGTTTCAAAATTGAGATCGACGCTGCGCTGGGCTATCCAACGGGGTTGGAGTTGATTCCAAAGCGAGAAAAAACCTGGGATGAAAGCACAAGTGAAACAATCCGCAAAATGCAATCTCCTTCCGGAATAGCACAATTAGCAAGTGCAACAGGTGGCGAAATAGCAAAAGTTGCAGGTGGAAAAGCCGATAATAAGTACATCCAATGGGCAATTATTGGTGCAGTCATACTAGTGATTGGCTTTTTTGCTTTACAGTCGCTTAACTCTAAAACAGACTGTGCAGTTGACAACGAATTTTTATCAAAGCCAGAATACCTAGGGTTATTTGGTAGCCGTAAGCTAGTGCCACAAGAAGCGGACGCAGATACACTTTACGTAACTGGGTCTTGCAAATTTTCATCAGGAGAGAATGACAAACTGGTGATTGTTTCAGTTGGAGTAAAACAAAACGGGTTGCCTTTATCTGCTACAACTATACAAGCAGTTACGCGGCCTGATTCGGAAATCACTAAAACGTTCAATGTAAACTGGACGCGGACAGATGCCGAGTTAACTGGCGGCTATGAATTAACTGTTGACAAGTTAGTAGGTTGATTATCGTTATCTATGAAATTATATGAAGCAGTGCAAACTCAATTGTCAGAAGGCAAGTCTATTTCGCAAATTAAAGTTGATTTGAAAAAGAAAGGGTTTTCGCCTCGCGCAATTAGCCTTGCGATTAGTCAGTGCATTCAAGCTGAGTTAAAAAAACGCAACACAAGCGAACCAGGCAAACTTGCCGAAAATGACCGTTTCACTGAGCTCAATAATCTTAACAAATTACGCATGTACGCTACAATAGGTATACTAATTGCAATACTGATTATCACGGGCGCATTGCTTGCTTTATTTTGATAGTTTTAGCTTCTTTGCTGTGCGAGAAAGTACTGCCATTAAGGTTTGCGCTTCAGTTGCAGCTATGTTTGCTCGGCCTATAACTCGCTTAAATGCTAGTTTTGCTTTTTGCGGGTCATGAAGCTCGGACTTGCTTTTCACTGCTTCATCAACAAGTTGTGAAAATAAGTAAGTCAAGGCATCTATTTCTTTTTTTTCAGCAGCTGCGTATTTTGGCTTGACGTGCCTAGAGTAGAAAAGTGAATAAAGTACAACTGCAACTGAATGAGATAAGTTTAGAATCGGATGCGCAGGGTCAGCTGGAATAGTGGCAAGAACATCACATGCAGCTAAATCGCTTTGCGATAACCCGTTTCCTTCTGAACCAAAAACAATTGCAACCCGCTTTCCAGCTACTAGTGGATTTAACTCTGGCAACGAAACACAATTTTTCAAATTACCCGTAAACCGATTGATAACGCCAGTTGTGCCAATTACTAGGTCAAAACCACTTGTCGCTTTTTCAAGGGAATCAAAGCTCTTGGCTTCGTCAAGAATTTCTTTAGAGTGCTTTGCAAACTTATACGCTTCAAAATCAATTGCGCATTTAGGTTCAACGAACGCTAAGTCAGTGACTCCAAAGTTTTTAACAACGCGGGCAACCATTCCAACGTTCATTGAATACTCTGGCCGTACCAAAACTACGCGTGCAGGTAAAGGGCGCTTGACTTTGCGTGAACCAGCGAATTCCATTGAATTTCTCCTCGAAGAATACTACAGTTTAAAAACTTTGCAAGTTTAATTACAAAAAAACGAATAAAACAAGATGCACAAGTCATTTATAGAGCTTAAAGAGATATAAGAATAATATGTCGAAAGTTTTGGTAAAAACTGCTTTATTTGCGTTTCTAGTACTAGTCGTACAAATACATGCTATTATACCGAGCCAACAAGCGCTTGACTTAACGCACGCGTACATCCGTGACGGCGAAGAAGCAACTATCCTTCAAAGGCCTTATCTCATCGATGGCAAAAACTATTACGTGATCTACTTCCACCCCGCAACTGACCCCACCATAAGAAACACAGTGGCAGTTGTAGATGCAGATAATGGAATCCTAGTAGAAGATGAAACCACGCTTGCTAAAGTGTATTCTTTTGATTCTAAACTAACATTTCTCAACGAGTTTTTAAGTGAAAACAAATTGTCATTCGCGGAGTTGAAAAGGGCTTTGGATTCTGGCGAAAGTAGCCGGCAACAAGCACAAACTAGCTTGGAACAAGTTGATTCGAATTTGGCAAAAATCGACGAAACAATTACAACTATACAAGTCGCTCACTCTCAATTCACAGTACAAATTGAAAAACTCAAAGAAGAAGTCAACGATGGCATAGAAACACAAGATTTGTTTGACCAAGAATACTCAAGCCAAACACTAAACACAATAGTTACGCGTTACAACACTACTTTCAAAACGCTGTTTACTACAGTTAAAAACGGTGAAGATTATCAAAAGGCAATTATAAACAAGTCAAATGAATTAACCCAAAAAGGGGTAGACCAAAACCAATTCAAGCCCGGATTACAAACTGCTTTTCTCATTGGGCTAGATAAATTCCCCACAAGTTCAGCGCTTCAAAGTGCGTTAAATAACTTTGGAGTAATTAATTCACAACAAACGCAAAATAGAATAAACGACTCAATTAGGAGTTACTTATACCGCAAACAAAAAACAGACTCAGATGAAGCGGTTAATGGGATAAAAGCAACAACAGAAGAGATCATTAGGAGAAAAAGCGAACTCGTTGAATGCATTGCTGTGACTCCTGAAATTAGTAAATTAGAAAAGAACTGGAAAGACGTATTATCTGCACAAGGGGCAAACCAATTCAGTGCAGTAATTGCTAATGTTACACTTACTCAAACTCAATTGTCAAAAGTAAAACGAGAAATTGACAAGTGTAACGTGGTTGTAACGCCAACAAAACCGCAGACAAGCGACAATACTAATCTCTATATTGGACTCGTGCTGGTTTTAATTGTGGGCTATTTTGCTTTGAAGATGCTTTCAAAGAAGAAGCCAGATGAACCAACAACAATGCAAGAGCCAACACGGCAAAACTTATTCGGATAAAGTGCCGATAAGCAAATTGAGTTAAACACACAACAAAAAATTGCAGAAATCATTATGCCCTTTTGGCTACTAGCACGAATATTTTTTCAAAAAAGAATGAGTCAGTTGAGTGGACTTCAGTTGTGAATCCTTGTTTTTTTAACTCAGCTATTGTCTGTTCTGAGTTGTTCAAACTACTTTGTAATAAAAGTAAAGCTCCATTTGGCTGTAAGTAATTAGAAAAAGTTGAGAGAAACGGGTCTAAGACGGTTCTGCCTGTTGCCCCGCCGTGCCACGCCATTGACTCATCGTCCAGTTTTTCATGAGCCTCAACTGGCACATAAGGCGGGTTAAAAACAATCACGTCAAATTTACCCGTTATGTTTTCAAACAAGTTTGACTGGACAAAAACAATTTTTTTCTCCACGTGGTTTGCTTTTGCATTTTCTTGAGCAGTTGACAGCGCAGCTTTGTTCAAGTCAACTGCAGTTACGTGGTCGACTTCGCTTTTCTTTGCAGCAACTATAGCTTGGATACCTGAACCAGTGCCTAAGTCAAGTACACTACCAACCGCAAATTGGCCTACTGCTTTAGCTAGAAGAAAAGAATCTTCAGCTGGACAGTAAACTGGAGAAGAAACAGACAAATGTACATCTTTAAACGTTAATTCAGTAAACGCATTTTGAAGTTGGCGCGCTTTGCCTAATGGGTTAAACTTTTGAGTTGGCTTCATCGCTTCCAGTGTGGCCTTGGCCCTTGCTTGGTCTTGAACGTATCGCGTGCAGTAACCGGATAGACAACGGTTTCTTCACCGAAAGTGTAAATCTCGTATTCAAGTGCATTTGTTTCAAAATCACGCACTTCAATTACAGGTCTCGCTAAGTCACGTTCAGTCATGCCGCTTGGCGTCTTCACGGCAAATTTAAGAGTATAAACTTTGGAAATACTTCCCTTGCTAACGAACACAATCGTGTCAATTATTTGAGGTATCATTCCGAGTTCAACTTTGCCAATGAAACGCTGGACTGCATCAATTGCTTTAGAAGCATGAACTACACCTACCATTCCAATTCCAGCTAATCGCAAGTCAGTAAAAGTGATGAAATCCACCGTTTTACGCACTTCATCGTAAACTGTATAATCAGGTCGGACTAGCAAAAGTACATCATTTATTATCGAAGGGTCTGTTCCAATTGCATATTGAGTGATGTCATCGCCAACTTGTAAATCCCTCGGGCTTTCAACTGTTTTGACAATCTTGTCACAAGCAGCATGATAATCAGCAAGTGCAGTTGCAAGAGTTGACTTGCCGCTCCCTGGCGGGCCAGCTACTAGTACCCCTTCTGCGCGGTTTGTAAGTGCTTCAAACAACTTCTTTGACAACTTATAGTCATGTAAGCCCAACTTTACAATTGGTCGAACGGCAGTTAGTTCAAAAGTGTCTGAAAGCGGTGGACGCGTGCACGTAACACGGTATTCAGCTGCTTGTATTACAGTTAAACCACTTTGGTCGATTTCAATAAACGAGTTGGGCGACCTACGTGCAAATTCAACGCATTCTTGCGCGATTTTTTCTAATTCTTTTCGAGTAACTGGAGAGTCACGGATTTCAACTAATTTGAATTCCCCGGGTTTACCTTGTTTTGCACGTGGCGTGATCCCTTCTTTTAAATGAAGTGACATTGTGTTTGGCGTAAAGTACTTTGTAAGCGAAAATTCAAGTTTGGTGATCACTGGTTGCAAGTAAAGGACATTAATCCCTTGGGCGCTTGCTACTTCAGATTGAACTTTGTCAGTTGTAATCAATTGACCCTTGTGTTCAAAAGCCAATTGGCGTATTTTTGAGTCAATTTCTCCGAATTTTGCACCTTCAATTTCAGATGCAGTTGGTCTTTCGCCAACAAATTCAAGGGTAATTGTACCTTGCGCTGCAAGTGAAGTTAATTGACGGAGTTCAGTTAATCCTGAAAACCCAATTTCTTTACCGCTATTAGCTTGGTATTCTAATTCAGCAACTACGCTATTGTGTACTAATACATGCGGGTGCTTTGCTTCTAAGTTAACTAATTTTTGGGTTATTCGCCCATCAATCAAAGCACCAGTGTCTGGCACTATGACTATACTATTTTCTATTGTAGACATAAATCTAATTCGATTCCTCTAAATTTTTTTATTTTTAAATAATTTTACTTTTTTTCACTATAATTTTATTACTGAATTACTGCTTAAAATAAGAAGTCTTTGAGCCTTATAGTAAAATATAAGTAAATTAATAGAAAAAAGCCAGCCTATAAACGTTTGCATATCAAAAAGAAGCCGGTTTTTAAGAGTTCATGCCGTAAAGCTATTGATTCCCGAGTTTTAACAACAAAATAAGAAAAAAGTGAAAAAATAAATGCCAGGTGGAAAAAGTAAACTAACAAAAGCACACGGGCTTGTTTTACGCGATTTACTCAAAGGCAGAACTCAAGGTGAAATAGCAAGAGATGAAAAAGTCGGCGTAACCGGAATTGGAATGCGACTCGCTACAATGAAACCGTTCCTAGATCCAAAAACATTAAAACGAATTGAAGAGGCACGCAAAGCAAGGCAAAATCAATTAACCGAACAAGATCGCCGCATTTTAGCAAAAACACTTGCAGGAAAATCTGCGGCACAAGTAGCTCAAGAAGAATCACTTGATTCAAAAGAAACTGTGCGCAGTGCACTTAGAAAAATTCGAAGAGTAGATCCACAAGCAGCGAAACGCCTTTTTCCTAGACTTACAAGAAAGCACGGCGATATTATTCGACTGCGCTTACAAGGAAAAAATTATACTGAAATTGCTCAAGTGCTTGGTTACAAGAGTAGTCAAGTTGTACGAAATAAATTTCTGGCGTTATTGAAATACCTGCATCCAAGAACTGTGGAACGACTGCATGTTGGCGAAAAAATTCCGGCGAATGTTTCTCTAAGGCAAAGGATCGTTGAAGAGTTTTACAGACAACTCAATAGACATTTAACCCGAGGCACAATGAATGCAACTGCTCGAGTGTTTGGCAAAGATAGACACATAATTAAGCATCATCTTGGAATGGCTGGAATAAATTTCGCTGGCGAAATTCAACGCCAACGATTTAATTTTTTGCTAAGAGTAGCTGAAACAATGCACTTGCCTAATAGAATTGCGCGTCAACAACTTGGAGTTAGCCAATCACTATTGAATAGGTATCGCAAGCGAGTTGAAGCTGGAGAACACTTGCCTGGACCACTAGAATTAGTTGAAAAACCCGAAGCTCAACAATGGTGGGATATGCAAATGCCATAAATACGAGAAGAAGGCGCAGGACCTGCAAGGATAAATTTATCAGTTAGAAATGAAACAATTCAAAAAGATTTGAAGTTGTTTGACGACTCCATAAAAGAAGCAGTTCTACAAGCGGCAAAAAATCACACTGACGTGGTTGGAAATCGCGATGAAAAAATAATGAGGGCAAAATTCGATAACGCAATTAGGCAAAGGGATAGACTTAGAAAAGCAAAGAAGAGATATATCGAACTCGAAAGAGCGTTTCGTGCTAAATACAGGTTACCCATGCACGAAGTATTAAATAAAAATTGAAGGTAAAAGGGTTTTTATCTTATACTTGGTTTACTTATTTGCAGAGCAAATAACATGGAACAATTAAAAGTTAAAATTGCAGGAGAAATTGCACTTTCAGATAATCCAGGCGCAGCGATGAAAAAGTGGCGCGAAGTATTCGGCGTCTCGCAAACTGAACTAGCACAGCATTTGGATATCACTCCTTCAACAGTAAGTGACTACGAGGGAAACCGGCGCAAAAGTCCAGGTATACAAGTAGTTAAGCGGTTTATCGACGCATTGTTCACAATTGACTCATTAAACGGCGGCAAAATAGTTTCTCAGTTTAAAGAAGTCAGTGAAGGCGCAGAATCATATTTTCAAGTGTTTAATTTTCCACGCGAAGTAAGTGGGAAGGAATTAGCTAAAGTGCTTGATGCAAAAATAGTTACTGGCGAAGCAAAATTACAGCAAAGTAAAGGCGTGTTCGGGTGCACAATGCTTGACAGCTTAAAAGTGATTTTAGAATTACCATACGAAAACTTCGTGAAGGTTTATAGTAACACTTCACAACGCGCGCTTTTGTTTACACGAGTAGAAACTGGGCGTAGCCCAATGGTTGCAGTGCGCGTAACGCCAATTAAACCAGCGCTCATCATTTTACATGATGTTGATGAAGTTGATAAGCTAGCGGTTAAAATTGCAGAAGCAGAAAAAATACCGTTATTAACAACTAAAATGCCGCTAGAAGAAGTAAAGAAGAAGCTAGGAGAGCTAAGCACTTAAAAAAACACGCGTACTTATTTTTACAGTATGTTTAGAAGCAACCCAAATCTCATTGACCACTTGCGAGGTAAGTACCATCCCTCAAATGCAGTGAAACGAACTGCTGACCGTAGTTTTAGTACGTACACTTTCAAAGATGGAAGTAAATTAAAAGTAAGGACAAAATTTGAACGTAAGTTATTTTACCCAAAATTGTGGCGGGTGAAGAGATTCATTAGACTATGGAAAGCAGGGGTTGAACTACCGACTTTTACTAGGGGGGTTAAAACAGCTGCTTATGATATGAGTGGAATCAAGGTTATAACCCGAACAAGCACAAAACCATTTAAAAGAAACAGCAAATATGCGCCGGATACAATTGATAAAATAACGAGTATTTTAGGAAGTAGAGTAAGGATTGAACCACCATTATTTGAATTAATTACTAGCGACGGAAAAAGCTTACTTGGAACAAGAGAGTTACATGGACAAACACTTGAAACGGCATTAATACACGCTGATTTAGAAAGTCAACTTTCTCTAGTAGGACAAGTTGCAAAGACAATGGCAAAATTGCACGCACGCGGGTTAACGCACGGCCACATGCACGGAAAAAACGTTTTTGTATCCAAAGGCAAACTAATATTGACTGATCCAAAATACATCCAAGCCATGAAAATTCCAACGCCAGAGCAAGCTGAACACGATGCAAGAAGCGCTGAACTAGCTTTTGACTTTATGCCTATAAGTTCCCAGATGCCAAACGAAGTACAAATAGATGTGCACCTTGCAACGCACCGCTTATCAGAAAATCATGCGCAACACTTTATAGAACAGTATATACGAGCCTATAGAAAAGAATATGAAAAAAGAGCTAGAACCTAAGTGCGTAACTATTGAAACCTCAAGCAAAAAGTGTGTCTGTAGAGATCCTTGTTGTTTTTTCTGCCTATTAGCTTACGCGTGTGCTTAACTTTCTCACACACATCGTGGCTTGCTTGCAATGCCTGCGTTATTCCAGCTACGAACATGTCAAAGCCGGTTTCAACTTCTTCAACTTTACGCACGTAGCCACCGCGTTCTCCTACTAAACGTTCGATCCTCTTGAGTTTAGCTTTCATTTTTTCAATTGGATAATTTGCATCTTCAGCTGACCTGAGTTGAATAATTGAATCGTAGTACCCGCCTTGTTCTCTACTGCAGTCAAAACACTGAGTGGCAATAAACTTTATGAGAATAAGGCGTTGAAGTTCAACAACTTGACTGTCAACAATGAGCTTAATCGAAAGTGACGTAAGAAACCCAGTGTGTTGTTGACGTAAGGAAATTGAAGTTAATTGAGGGGAATAATCTGACTTGAGTTTTGCAGAAATTACTCCGGATAAAGTCTCTTTATTTTCTTCTATCCAGTCGTGAGCCACTTTTATTCTACCACAAACTGAACACCGCGGAATTTCAATTACTTCGGGGAGTTCCACTAACTGGAAGTTTTTAGAAAAACAATACTTACAAAAGTTTTTAATAAACTTGTCGCCAGCTTCGGTTTCTCCACACGAAGGACATCGTTTAGCCATATGAAATCTATAGGTAAGCGGCGAGTTTTTAACCTTTGCCGCACAAATAAATGCACGTAGGGATAACATTCAAATGGAAGAAAAGGACTTTGAAGAGTGCTTTGAAGAAGTTGCTGCTATTAATTCCGAAATGCGTTTCTTATGTTTAGAGTTAATGAAAATAGCAGGTCAACGTAACATCTCTTTCGAACAAGTTACGCGTGAGTTCATCGCAAATGCAGGTTCATTAAAAACTGCGCTTGGTCACGCAGAACATGAAGCTACAAAGCCTAAGAAAAGATAGCTAACTCACCTGCCATCACACACTTTATATCTAGTGAAAAACTAACTATTCCGAGTACGTTTATGGATATTGACATTGACCAAAAAGCAGTTAATTTGACTTACTTTTTTT
>JAHFHC010000009.1:28423-41763 GCA_023247085.1 Microcaldota archaeon
TTTTTTTAAAACACCTAGTTACAGGTGGACAACTGCTTGGCTTGTAATAGTTTCTTTCATCTTTGGCTTAGTTGCGCGCCTAGACTCTGGTAAAATAGAAAGTTTAGTTGAATCGTTTCTCTACGGCGGTACAGATGGAATACTTATACTCGCGCTACCTGCTTTGCTAGCAGCGTTATTAGCTACGTTTTTTGTCTCGCGCAAGCAATTCAAGCAAGGGTTCAAGTATTTTTCTTTTATTTCATTTGCGTGTGCAGTTGTTTATGGTATTACTATATTATTTGGTTTAATTGCAGGTAAACGAATTTTTCCATTAGTTGAATTAAACTCCTACGTTATTGTTGGCAATGCGCTTGTTTTGGTTATTTGGCTTGCCGCTACGTGGATTGCTTTGGCGTATAAGAAAAAGTCGTTTGTATTATGCCCAATTCACCCGTTGACAAACTTGGCGTTTATAGTGTTGTGGAACAAATTTGCATTTATTGAATCAAGCGTTGCGCTTGGCTATTCGCCCGTAATTGCAATTGTTAAACTCGCAATTGCTTCGCTTATACTTTTGATGGCAATGGCGGCGTTGGTGTTCATTATTAATGCGCCAACAAAACGTAATTTCGGCATATCTACAATTGACACGGTTACAATGTTTTTTGCACAGTGGGTAAGTGGAAATAAGGGATTGGAAACTATTTTAGCTGAAACTGGAGAAGTTATAACAACTCCAGTTGGCATTGTGTCCTTCAAGCATGGAAAGCAAACAAAAGCAACGTTCGTTGTGCCACAAGTACATTATGGCCCAATTGGTAACTTAGGTGGCAGTGAATACCCTGGGCTGCTAAGCGAGTGGCTGAAACAAGAGACTGGCGCACCCTGTTTTGTATTTAAAGGTGCTGCAAATCACGACTTTAACCCGATTTATTCAAGCGACTTGAAATTAATTCAAGACGCGACACTAGAAGCAATCCGAGAGCAGAAAAAACGCACGGGCATTTCACAAGCAGCGTTTCTTCAAGGAAGAAAAGACTATTCTCAAGTGTTTGGCTTGAGCGTTGACAACACTGCATTTTTGACTTTATCCCGTCAACCACAAAATACCGAGGACATCAACCAAGCACTGGGCATAGCACTTACTAATAAAGTGGTTTCAAAGGGCTTCGCAAACGCGATTATAGTAGATAGGCACAATTGCAAAGTTGACGGCTCTTTATTTGGCCCGGGCTCCAAAGCATATAGAGATTATGAAAAAGCAATTGATTCAATGACAGCACACAAGGGAACGCTTTTGCTTGGTATTGCAGAGTCACCACACGCGTTTGGCGTGGAAGAGGGAATTGCAAAAGGCGGATTAAAAGCAGCTGTGTTTAGCATTCGCGGAAAAACGGCTTGTTTTTTAGTTATAGATGCAAATAACTGCGACCCACGATTTAGAGAAATGATACTAAAAAATATAAAAGAAAAATATAGTTTTGACTTTCTTGATATTTTAACAACAGATTCACATGCAGTTAACAGCATAAGTGGAGTACACAATCCACTTGGCGAACGCGTAAACAAAGAAGTGTTTTTAAGCGAAGCACTAGCAACAATTGAATCTGCTATTAAGAATATCACACCTTGCACTGCAACTGCAAGTGTAAAAGAAATTGAAATCGAAGTGCTTGGTCCACAGCGTTCAAGCGAATTAGTTATAACCGTTAACTCGCTTTTTGCTATTTTGAAAATCCTTGCGCCACTGATATTCGTTGGTTCAATTATACTTGCATTTTTAGCGCTTATAATGGTGAAATGAAAACAATGCGCATTGCATTTTACACAGACACTTATCTTCCCAACATAGATGGAGTAGTATCGCAAGTAATTGCCAGTAAACAAGAACTGGAAAGGAGAAGGCATTACGTGCATGTTTTTACACCTGGCACGCGAAAAGAAAAATTGAAATTTCAATCACCTACAGTTACTTATTATGAGGGAGTGAAGTTTCCACTTTACCCGGCGTATAAACTGGCAATTTTTCCATATTCGTCGATTCTAAAATGCAGGCAAACCGAAATTGAAATAATTCATTGCCATGCATTGGCTACAATGAGTTTGGCAAGTATTGCAAGCGCAAAAGCATTAAATTTGCCGCTTATAGGCACGTTTCACACTATGATTCCACTAGCCGCGCATTATTTAACACAAAACAAAGAATACCAAAAAATGTTAACTAATGCATCGTGGAAAGCAATTAAAACTTTATACAAGCCATTTGACGTTGTTACTGCGCCATCAAACACAATCGCCCATTTGCTCGAAGAACACGGCGTGGAGAACGTGAAGGTTGTTTCAAATGGAATCAGCACACACTCATTCAACTCACGCGATGCAAATGCCGAACGAGAAAAGAGCCGAAAGAGATTAGGCATACAAAAAAATGAACTCGTATTTTTATTCGTTGGTCGGATTACAGAAGAAAAAAATGTCAATGTGGTCGTCAAAGCGTTTGATATAATCAACGCAATTTATCCAAACACGAAGTTGCTAATAGTTGGTGATGGCCCTGCGTTTTCACCACTTAAACAATTTGTCGTCAAGGTGAAAGCAAAGAAAAGTATAACTCTTGTTGGCCAAGTTAATCACAGCGAAATGTTAGGTTACTATGCCGCTTGCGATTGGCAAGTAACCGCGTCTACGTTTGAAACTCAAGGGCTGGGGATATTAGAGGGAATGGCTTGTGGGAAGCCATGTATTGGCGCAAATGCATTAGCTATTCCAGAGACGGTGAAAAATAATTTGACTGGCTACTTGTTTCCGGCTTATGATGTAGAAAAATGTGTTGAAAAAATGGAAGCTGCCATTGCATTGAATGACAGTAGCAAATATAGTAAAATGTGTCGAAATGCTGGAACAATGGGTGAAAAACACTCTATTCAACGCACTACAATAAAATGGGAGAAGCTCTATCGTTCGGTTTTATAGTTGCATCACTAGGTTTATAATTTCTTTTACAAAATATTCTGTATATTATATGTCAAATATCCGTCAAGAAGAAGCTGAACGTTTTTACATGCGTTTTCGTCAACACGGCGAATTCGCACTCGCTACTTATGGATTAGACATTCCAAAGCCAATTGAACAGCTATTGCTAAAAGGAAGAAACGAAGATGCGCTCAATATATACTTACAATCTGGAAAGTACGATGACGACCCTGAATCAGTTATGACTGCGATGCGGCGTAGCCGGCACCTAAAAAGCATTTTAAAATTAACAGAAGGACCAACTTATCGCGCGCAAGGAACGCGGATAGTTACGTATTATCCAGTGTTTCGAAAACACACAGTAAATGCAATTGCAATGACTGCTCACTTGCCAGAAGAAAGAATTGACAAAGCGGTTCAAGTAATTAAGGGACTGCACGTGCCACACGCGCATAGGCCCGACTTGTTAGGTATGCTTACAGCTATGCCAGATATGCAAAAAGCGCTAGAATTGTATCGAACTGCCAGACCAAGCGAAAAAGCACACGTATATGATATTCGGCGGCTACCGGAAAAATTCAAAAAAGCATTACGCAAACAACGCATACCTACTGCTAAATGGTATAAAATAGCAGAAATTATAACGCACAAAGGACTAACACCTCATTTGCAATTTACGCTGCATAACTTGAAAGATATAATTGAGCTTCCGGATTTTTATCCACAGGATTTAGGTAAATTACGCGAATTAGGAATAGCACGCGTAAAAGGATTTATTGATCAGTTTTCTGAAGAAAATAAAAAAGCTGCGTTTGATTTTATACTCGGCTGTCACACAAAATTTCCAGACGTATGGCACGATACACGATTAGCTGTAGCAGTGAAACAATACGGATTAAAATTGAAAAGTTATGAGGCATTAGTTGACATACAAAAAGAAATCGTTTCTCCATCTGGCTATGATTTTGAAGAATTAATGCGATTACGTAAAAAATATGGACAATATATAAGTGCTATTGTTCTTGAAGCTAAAGCAACAAAAGAAAGAGATTTAGAAAAAGTAGCTAGAATGCGCGATTGCGGCAGGGGTGGCGAATATCCTCAACAAATAATTAGAGCGAATGCAAATCATGTTGAGTTTCCAGTGGAAATTCGAAGTTGGAAAAACCCAGAAGACTTCTACTCTAGAGAGGAAGTGCACACTTTAGCGCATGCAGTTGACGGTAGGGCAATTGGTTGGATACGCACTCAACAAAGTCAAGGCAGGTTGTTTATTGATAATATTCAACATAGTGACCATAAGCTTCCAACTAAACTACGTAAAGAAACTGATAATTGGGATGAAGAGGCAATTGCATTTGCAGAGGAAAAAGCACGAGAAAAAGGGTTGAAAACAATTGTAATGAACACACCGCACGAAATGATACAGCGGTCACGCGGATTAGGGATAAATCAAGATACATTAAAGCGCTTTTATTATGATTTGCCTAAGAAAATGGGTTACGAGTTACAATATTTCCCAGATAAAAAAGGGTTTTACTGGACAAAAGAACTAAACTAGTTTATTGAGCTCTTCTACGGTAGTGTTTCCATTTAGCTTTTTGTCGTTTATTATTATCGCTGGAGCGGCGTCTACTTTGTAAATTGATGATAGCATTGAAGTTGACGGAGTTGTAGGTGCGTAGTCTAGGTTAAAAGAATAGATGAGTATTCCTGGCGGGTCTTGTTTCTTGAAATCAGCTAGCACAGTATCAAAAGGAGTGCATTCATTGCACTCTGTTTTAAAGAAGTAAACCACGAGAGTCAAATTCGTGTTGCACAGGGTTTTCAAGCGCTTCCAGAACAAGTAGTCGCGTGCCTCAAGGGCAAAATAGCGTTGTTCAAGAGCAAGTACATCAGCGCCTTGGCCGCGTTTTTGTTCAAACAAACGCAATCTTCTGCCAACATCAGCGGTTTGTACTCCTAAACTATGGGCGCTTTGTTCAACCGCATTACACATTTGAGTGTGGAGAATTGCATTGCTCGTTACGCTGGGGTCGCTTTCAAGAAGGGATAAAAACTCTAAATTCACGTTGCTTGTTTGTAATGAGTCAATTTCAGTGTAAAATGAATTGTTAACTTGTCCAGCAAGATAGTTTCCAATGCCAATGCCAAAAACGAAAACTATTATCGAAAGTATCAATGCTGTTACGTGTAGGGAAATTGAAAACGGTTTGCGGGGTTCTTCCATTATAATGATAATCAACTCACCATTTTTGCTTTTTACCGAACAATTCTTCTCCAATGGTCGCTATCCAAAAAATTGAAGTGAAGTAAGTATATGCAAAGAGAAAAGCAAACAAGCGAGGTAGTGACACGAGTTGTTTGTCTTCGAATAACTTTCTGCCAATCAACAGCCAAGCTATTCCTATTAACAGGAGGATAGCTGACACTACTTGTATGCCGCCAAGAGTATAAATAAATGCTTCTAATGAAAACCAAGAAAAGAATTGTCCGGATATGATTTGCCATATAACCGAAGCAAAAATAGCAAATATGAGGATAACGGTAAGTAAACTCATTGGAAGAATAACTATGCCCAAGTCTCCATAACGCGGGTTTAGCAACTTGCGGTGCTTGAAAACATTGCGCATGCCCCCGCGGTTCCATCTCACACGTTGGCGTAGTAAATCAGAAAACTTTGCTGGAACTTGCGTGTAGACTTCTGCAGATAAAGAGCTTAATATTTTGTAATTACGCGCTTGCAAGCGATAAGCCATCTCTTGGTCTTCCAAAATGCTAGTTTCGTCAAACAACCCCACTTTATCGAACACATTTTTTCTAAACACACTCATTGGACCAGGCGTAACAGTTACACTGTCAACAAATGACAATAACCTACGCGTGAAAAAAACAAATAAGTACTCTACACTTTGGAGTTTTTCAAGCCAATTTCTTGGCGAATACACTTTAACTGCAGCAGTAACTGCGGTTATTGAATTATCTGCAAAAAAAGAGGCTAGCCGTCTCAGCGAGTCGCGAGATGGAAAAGAATCAGAGTCAAGTGTAGCTATTAACTCTCCAGTCGCTATGCGTATTCCTGCGTTTAATGCACTGCTTTTTCCAACTCCACAGTGCACGTGCCTAACTAGCTTTACGCCATATTTGGCAAACGATTGCACTTCGTTGACAGTATCGTCTGTACTTTCGTCGTCAACAACGATTATTTCCAGTTTAGATTTTGGGTAATTGAGATTTAGCACTGAGTCGAGCGTTTTAGAAATAGTGCCTGCTTCGTTTAAAACCGGAATTACAATTGAAACACTTGGGAGCGTACTATCTGGCAATAGTGAAGGCTCGCTGTATAATTTACGTCGGCTTTGGAACAAGAGTAAAAAGTAGAAAATCGTAGCGTACAACGCTACAAATACCGTCACGTATTCTACAATAGGAAGAGAAGTCATAAACTGGACAACCAAAGAGTATATAGGCAAAAGGAAGTTAAAAACTAGCCTCTAGTCAAAAAAAATCTTAGCAACTGTGCTTAGCTAGAGAAGTAAAACTAGTCCATAAAGAACTGTGCAGTTGGCAGTTGTTCTGGTTCGCCTTTGCGTTTGCGAATAGAGAGTATTGTTTTGTTTTGTAACTCGCTTGGCATTTTTTCGTACCCAGCATATTCAGTGTACCATACAGCTCTGCCTTGTGAAGCGCCGCGCATTTCACTTGCGAATCCAAACATTTCACTGACTGGCACTTTAGCATTTAGAGTAACTGATTCTCCTTCTTGTTGCATGTCTACTATTTGTCCACGTCGGCCTTGCACTTGGCTGATTACACCGCTCATGTATTCACTTGGCGTATTAACAACTAGTTTTTGCTTTGGCTCAAGTAACATTGGCTTAGCGGTTAAGAAAGAAGCATAAATTGGGCGTTTAATTGCAGGCAAAATTTGCGCCGGACCACGGTGAGCTGGGTCAACGTGAATAGACGCATCTTCAAGTTTAACTTTAACGCGCACACATTCTTCTTTTGCCATTGGACCTTGTTTTACTGCTTCTGTAAAGCCTTGGACAATTAACTCTTGAATGTCTTGCAAGTATTGTACCCCTTTTGTCACGTCTATGAACAAGTTATTTTCATAAACTGACAACACTTTACGCGCTTCTTCACGAGGTAAACCTGCTTTAATTAAACGTTCTTGAAGGTCTTTGCCTTTCATTTTATCGTGCAATTCTCCTTCTTCAAAAGCTTTTACAACTGACTCTTCAAGTGGCTCAACGCTTATCTTGAATTTGTTGTGCTTGTTCGGCGATTTTCCATCAATAGTTGGCCCACCGGTTGTGACGGTCTCGTGGTAAACTACAATTGGGGGCGAAGTTGTAATTGCAACGCCGCGTTCTTTTTCAATTTTGTATTCAATGATTTCTAAATGGAGTTCTCCCATTCCAGAAAGTAAGTGTTCGCCGGTTTGCTGGTTGATTTCAACTCGAATCGTGGGGTCTTCTTTTGCAATTTTGTGTAACACTTCTACAAGTTTTACAAGGTCTTTTGGATTCTTTGCTTCAATTGACTTAGTGACAACTGGCTCAGAATGGTGTTTGATTTTCTCAAACGGAGTAATTTCGCCTTCGGAAATAGTTTCTCCAGCATAAACATCATGTAGCCCAACAAGCGCAACTATGTTACCTGCAATTGCCGTATCTACCAGCACTCGATCTGGCCCCATGTAAAGGGCAACTTGCTGTACTTTTTCAGTTTTAAATTTAGAAGCAACCCAAAGTTCAGTGCCTTTAGAAATTTTTCCACTGTACAATCTACCAACAGCAACTTCTCCTGCATGTGGGTCGTTTTGAATAGCAGTTATGACAAAACAAGCTCTGCCGCTTGGGTCGCAGTTAACCATTGATTTTCCAACTTCGCTTTCTGGTTCACCGTGCCAAATAGTTGGAATCCGGTACTTCTGTGCATTAATTGGCGAAGGCAAGTGAGCAACTACCATGTCAAGAACAATGTCATCAAGGGGCGCTATTTTTTGTAATGAGGCATGTTCAGCGTTTTGGCATTTTTCGTACATTTGTTTAAATGACAAGTTATTCTTTTTCATAACTGGATACGAAATAGCCCATTTGTTATAAGCAGTGCCAAAACACACGTTTCCTGCTTCTACATTGATTTTCCAACTTTCTTTAAATTCAGCTGGGCCAAAGCCATCAATTAGCTTGTTGACTCCGGAGATAATTTTTATGAAACGTTGCTGCATGGCGTTGCTGTCCAATTTTAATTCATTAATAAAACGGTCGATCTTGTTGATGAACAAAACAGGCTTAACTTTTTCTTTTAATGCTTGGCGAAGCACAGTTTCAGTTTGTGGCATTATCCCTTCAACACAATCAACTACTAGGATAACCCCGTCAACTGCACGAAGTGCACGGGTAACGTGCCCGCCGAAATCAACGTGGCCAGGAGTGTCGATTAAATTAATTAAAAAATCTTCATTGTTCACTTTAGCTGGAACGGAAATATTAGCGGCTTTAATTGTAATTCCACGCGCTTGTTCTTGCTCATCGTAATCAGTAACTCGTTGTTCTCCAGCAAGTTCTTTGGAAATTAACCCCGCGCGTGCAATAAAGGAATCTGAAAGGGTACTCTTACCGTGGTCTACATGTGCAACAATTCCCATGTTGCGGATGTTCTTTTGGTTGTACATTAGTTTCTGAACGTGTTCAGCCACTGCTTCTTTAGTTGCCATATATTACCACTAATTATGAATTTTAAATCTCGAAATTTTCAAAGGAACTACCTGGCGGATTTGGCCATTCTTTCAGCTTCGTTCTTTCTCTTTACTGAGAAGGAGTCTTGAGAGTTCTTTGAAGCGAGTATAATTTCATTTGCAAGTGCATCTGCTACACTGGCTTTTTTGTCAAACGCTTGAATAATAGCAGCTAGACAAATGTTGCGAAGTGCTGTGTCTAACCTGCGTTGTGGAGCAGAGTCAACTGCAACTTGATAAGCAATTCCACCCATTCGCACACGAGTAACTTCTTCTTTTGGAGCACTGAATTCAATTGCCTTTACAAGTAATTGAATTGGATTTTGATGAGATTGTTTTTCAACAACGGCAAAAGCATCTTTTACGATTTTAATCGCTTTAGATTTTTTGCCTTGTAGTTTTCCATGAGTGCGAATGATTTTTCCACCGGTTTTTTCACCAGTTCCACCACGCATTAGCTTGTTCACTAAACGCTCAACAACGTTTACCCCTTGCTTAGCAAATTGTTTATTTGCATGGCGGGCATACGAGTGAGGGATTAAAACGGGCTTTAAGCTAAGCACCTGGTTTATGCTAGGGTCGTTTATCGTTATTCCATCGTACGAATATATTCCAAACAACTTTATTTCTGTCATAAACCTTCAAATCATCTCGCTTTCTCTCTTTCGTTTCTTATTTTCTGTCGCGTGTTTCTTTCTCCTTAATTTACTTACCTCTTTGGTTTCTCTTTTCTGCCAAGTCGAAGTTCTTCTAAGGATACTCCATTTACGGCAATTACTTTATAACGAACTCCCGGAATTGACCCCATTTGTCCACGTTGTGAACCGCCAAGTCCAGCAATTGTCACTTCGTCGTGTTCGTCGATTTTTTCAACTGCCTTGTCGCGCGGGCAATGCGCTGCAACTTTTTTACCGTTCTTGAGAAGTTGGACAACTACACATTTAATGATTCCAGAGTGAGGCTGCTTTTGTTCCATTCCTTTTTTCTTAATAACAATACCTTTGGCCATTGGCGCGCCTTCAAGTGGATCGTATTTGGCTTTTAAACCAAGGGCTTTGCGCTTCCATGGCTTCTTTAGCCAACGGTGCTTCTGGCGCTTTCTTTTCAATAACCTGCCTGCGTACATTCCACGTGCCATTAAATCATTACCTCATCTATAGAATCCTAGTGTCGTCTATTCCGAATTTCCTCTTAATTGCCATTTTTAATTTTTTTATGTTTGAACCGCCTTTGCCAATTGCTATGCCTCGCGTTTCAGGCGAAACACTAATGGCGATTTTTGTTTCTTCTTGTGAAATATTTTTAATTTCTGCACCGCGCAGGGTCTTCTCAATCATCGTCTTTGCATCAGACGCATCTTCAATTACTTCTACGTTTTTAGGCTTAAAAGCCTCTCGGAGTCGCATTAAAGTCGAACCGCCTTTGCCAATTGCTTTGCCAATCTCCCCTTCTGCAACAATGAACAATAAATTGTTCTCGTCTTGAACAACATCGTTAACTTTTGCGTGCGTACGTTGTTCGAATATAGCCATTGTTTCAAGTAATGCGCTGTCCAACGTGTTCGACATTTTTAACGATTTTCCTCTGCTAATTTTAATATATCCGAGTTACCAGCGTCAATAACTGACAATGCACTTACTGGAAAAGGTTTTCCACATATAACTCCCAGTTCGGAACTTGAACCCGCGAACGTAAGAATTGGAACACTTGAAAGTGCAGCGTAGTGAACTATATCTTGTTTAACGCTTGGCTGACAATTACGGGCAACTACGATTGCCTTTACTTCACCTAACATTGCGAGCTTCTTAGCGCTATCGCTGCCAAGGATAGTTTTACCAGTGTCAACTGCCATTCTAATAGCCGTGTTTAAATCCATATGTGATTAACAACTCAATTACTACAATTTAAAAATCTAAAACCTAAATTTAAGACTTGGTTCTCCACCACAAAAAGAAGCACGGACAAAATCCCTAAAGAATTTCAACGCCGTATATTTCGTGACTTCCCAAGCTTATTATTTAAGAGCAAAACAGGTTTAAAAACCCTTTTGAACATTATTTTCTCTTTTCTATTTTATTATTTAGCTAATATTGCATTTAGTCCAATGATAATTAATATTACACTAACAATCATCGGCAAAGTCAAAGCTTCTTTGAAAAATAAGAAAGATAGGATTGCAACAAAAACAGGAACTTGGCTATAAACTAAACTAGACGTTTTTGTTGGGCCTAAATCTTTAATCCCATAATTATAAAGCAAATAACCTAATCCAGAACCAAATATTCCCATATACAATACTGAAAGGATCGATGCAAGAGATATTGCTTGAATTTGTGCAACACCACCTTCTAAGATTGCCAAGAAAAAAAGCATTACAACTGCAGAAGCAGTTGCATAAAAAGTTAACGTAAAACTGTCATATTTCTTGCTGAGATTTTTGATAATCACCGAATATACTGCCCAACTAAGAACCGCAAGCAACATCAAAATATCTCCATAATTAAAATTTAAGCCAATTATTGTTTGAATTTTACCACTAGTAATAAGAATTAATACACCAACAAAAGCAAGAAAAATTCCAAGATAGTTCTTTTTTGATAATCTTTCTTTTATGAAAATGGCAGCTAATAATCCAGTCGCAAGAGGGCCAAATGCACCAATTATCGCAGTATTTGCAACCGATGTATGTTTGAGGCTGCTAAAGAAGAAAAAATGATAACCGATGATTCCAAAGATGCCTAATAGCGCCATTTTGTAAATATCTTCTTTTTTAATTTGTAATGAAGATGGCCTATAGCAGAAGATTAGTAAGGTTAGAAATACAAGCGCAACGGCATATCTCAAAAAGGTGGTTGTTAATGGTTCTAAGTCAAACGTCGTATATTTTGCAGCAATATAACTTCCTGAAAATAATATTGCGGTTATTATTGGGATATAAAACTTTTTCATCGGAATTCAATAAGTTAAAAATTATTTAAAGAAGCAAAAAGAAATTGCCAATTCAGTTTAATAAAAAACAAATCAAAAAAATAAAACAAAAAATATAAGAAATAATTTATGGTTTTAGCCAGCGAGTGCAGCGTCGATTGCTTGTTTCATTTCAGGGTATGAAACGGCTCCTTCAACTAACTTGCCGTTTACGACAAATCCAGGTGTTCCGCTTATTCTTGCTGCGCTGCCTTGAGCAGTTTCACTTTGTAAACGACTATTGTACTTACCGCTTGCTAAGCAGGTTTCAAGTGCAGCTGAGTCAACGCCCTTGCTCGTAGCAACTGCCTTTAAGCCAGCTAGATTACCTGCTTCCATTAAACTTTGGCTTGCGTACATATCTTCAAGCAAATCCCAGAATTTACCTTGTTCATTTGAACACCATAATATCTTCATTGCATCTTCACCCTTACCGTGACCAGGGAAGAATTTGTAAACAAGTTTAACTTTTCCGCTTGCAACGTAGTCAGCCTTTACTTGTGGCATTGGAGCTTGCCAGGATGGATCGCGTTGTTTTAAGTAATCAATAACTTGTTGGTTTTTTCCATGTGCAGCTGCACAGAATGGACAAGATGGGTCTTCAAATTCAATAATCGTAACTGGGGCATTTGCACTGCCAGTTGTTGGCGAGTCGCCAATATCAACTTTAATGTTTTGTAGTTGTCCAGCACCTTGTGCGCCTTGAACATCAGCCGTACCGCCAGCGGGGTTTGTGCCAGCGACAACTGCGCCCGTTGTTGGGCCAGCAGATAAACGTGATAAAATAGCTGCATTAGTGCTAGATAAGCTGCCAAAAGAAACAAACATTGTGCTTGAGACTAAAAGTGCGGCAACTAGAATCGTGATTTCAAGCGAATACGCCTTAAATATATTACCAGAATTTTGATTATCCAAAACAACACACCCCTTGTTACTACTAAATAGTTACAAATACGTATTTAAAGGTTAGCTCGAGCTATTTTTGAACCTTTTTTTAATGATTATAATGTAAAAGACCACCAGATATTTAATCCCTTGGTTTTATTTAGAACCAGAAAGTATTGCATTTGCAATAGCTGGAGAAGCATCAAGAACCGAGTATTTTGTATGTACTGTGTTCGATGCGGCTACAAAACGAAGGCCATTGCGCCGCAGTTTATCTCCGGCCGCATCACTCATTAAATGCACGCACAAGGCAGAAACGCTTTTGGCACCCATTTTTTTCAAATGTTTAGCAGCGCCTATAATAGTGCCACCAGTTGAAACTATATCATCTATAATCACTACATCGCACCCTTTGCAATCAATTGTTGCTAGCGCAGTGTGTTTTATTTTGCTGCCAGAAACTCTCTTTTTAAGAAACGTATCATACTTGCAGCCAACAAGTTGCGCAACGTGTTTGCCAACCCTCCAAGACTCAATATCTGGCCCAATCACAATTGCATTGGTGCCGAACTTTTTCTTTACCCACACCGCCATTTCTTCGTGAATAGAAAAATTTCGCGCTGGAATTTTGAACAATTCAGTCATTGAATTTACCCGGTGTAAATGCCCGGCTACAGTGTAAAACGAATCTGCACCAGCGAATTCTATTAAGCGAGATACAATCGTATTGCTTTTAACTTCGCCTGGATGGAATCGCCTGTCTTGCCTCATGTACCCAAAATAA
>JAHFHC010000026.1 GCA_023247085.1 Microcaldota archaeon
CTAGATAACTATCCGGCGTAATTATGCCAGCTACAACGCTTTCACCTAAGCCCCAGCCACCCTCGATTATAGTTTGGTCGTAATTCTTTGTAACTGGGTTAACGCTAAACGCAACGCCGCTTACTTCAGAGTCAACCATTTTCTGCACAACAACTGCAACACTAACCCGCTGGTGTTGTAAATTCTTTTCAAAACGGTAAAAAATTGCACGCGGGGTAAACAAAGAAGACCAACACTTCTGCACTTTTTCAAGAAGATCTTCTTCAGTTACATTCGTGTAGCTTTCCAGTTCACCGGCCCAACTAGCAGTTGAACCATCTTCAGCAGTTGCACTTGATCGAACTGCTACAAACTGAGTTGCCATTTGACCAAATTCATGCACAATTGCCTGTTCAACATCAGTCGGCATGCCCCCGTCTTCAATTAACTTGCGAATAGTTTCAGACGCTTTATCAACACTTGCCGGGTCTTTTGCATCAACTTCAAATAAAGCAGATTTAATTTTCTCTTCAAGATTATTAAATTTAATAAAAGAGTCAAAAGCGGGAGTAATAACCGTAAAACCAGGCGGAACCGCTATACCGTGAGTGAACATTTCACCAAGAGACGCGCCTTTGCCACCTGCAATTGCAACATCTCCTTTTCCTAGTTTAGAGAAGTGACGTACAAAATCATGGTGGTGAATTGCCATTTTATATTACCTCAAACAAATTGTGGTTTTTCAGACAAAACAATTGTCTATTTGGACTAAGCTTGTTGGATAACAATTAGTGTGAAACTAGTATTTTATTATAAGCCCGTCAAAAGGCGGTTTTGAAAAAAGCGATATTAAATGGAGTATTCCCGGCTTTTTAAAAAATGCGAGAAGCAAACTTCTTGTTATAGTTAAACCGTGCTTACTGGTCGACTTTCTTCCCTAACTTCGCTTGGGAACTCGTTTGGCCGTCGAAACGGCAGTACCCAATTGAAGACGTATAAAAGGAAGATTACGCTACCAGCGAGGACGATTACGTCACTTTCCACCATAGTGGCAAATCACCTGGCTCACTAACCCCTCCTTATTTTTCGTCTAGTACATAAAACGCCGTTAGCCTATTTACAATAGCTTGAAAAAAAACAGAACTTTAGGGCAAAATACAATGCATAAATGCCCGAATGACAAAAACTTTGAAAAACTCGGCAGAATAGACATACTTTAAGGTTGCTGGGTTTTTTTGACTATGCCATTAGTAGCGTCTACCGACACTTTGTCGCCGTCTTTAAAGAGTTTAGTGGCTATTTTTGTGCCTATAATACACGGAATATTCATTTCCCTACTGACAATTGCAGCATGTGAGGTTAAACCACCCATATCTGTGACAATTGCGCTTGCCAAACGCATTGCCGAAACAATATCGGGGGTTGTTGCATATGAAACTAAAACATCTCCTTTTTGCATTTTTGACATATCTTCTGGCCGATGAATTAGTTTTACTGCGCCCGTTGCTTTGCCCGGACATGCACAAGTTCCACTTAATTCCTTTAAATTCAAATCAATTTCATCATGTGCTATAAGTGCGCTGTATTTTTCAGCGTCTTTACCCGTTGCAACCACTTCATCTTCGCCATGGTTGAATAAGCCGTAAATCACGTATTTTGTGCGTTTGGTTAATTCATTTTCATCAATTTTTTCTCCGTTTAGCACGCGTATAATTTCTTCAAATAGCATGAACCTAACTTGTAAAAACGATAGGTTTAGCCGTTTAGCTATTTCTTTATGCAATGGTTCTGAAGCATATGCTGCAAAAGACATAGCTTCTCTTCGCAAGGCCTTCCCCTTCATAAAGTCCCTGCCAATTGCAAAAAAGCTTTTTTCTAAGTCAGTTAAACACAACTTACTTTCAAATGATTGTTTTTGCGCAATAAGTTTTTCTTCATTGTGTTCTAGCTCTTCCAGCATTTTTTCTGGATTTTCTTTTAAAACTAAGTGAAGGGCATCTTCGTAATCTACACGCTTCCAAGCTGGCCCGCCATAACCATAAGCTAACCAACCAAATTGCAACGCGTGTTTTTCCAATTCATCTTGAAATTCAAGCAAAGTGTCACTAACCTTATTTCTCTGTTTTATTTTTACTGCAAGTTTTAGTAATTTCCTTTGCTCTTGCTTTGTTTCAGTTTCTCCATCAAAAGAAGATAAAACAGCAACTGCCTCTGAAATAGATATGTTCGCCTTGGTTTCCTGATTCTTTTTATCAACTAGGTCGGTGAGAAAAACAGTGTACAGCGGAGAACGTATTTCTATTACAACTGGTAGCATTCCCCACGTAATCATGCTTCGTATTAATTGCGAATAACGCTCAATATAGCTAACTAATTGGGTGTTTGTTTTTGTTGAAAAGTCAGTTGAGAGTAATTCTTTTGAAAATAAATTCACTTTTTTAATTTCTTTAAATAAATTTTCATTGACTTTTTTAGCGAAGCTTGGTTCAGTTTTAGTTAAATTAAAATAATGCTGTGCGGCGTTATCAAAAATAACGGTATCAACTACGTACTTTAAGTGTTGATTTTTTATTTCAACAAAGTTATTCTTTAATCCAAAGCCATAGGCTTTTGGTAAGTCTTCTATGAAAGTTCTTAGGAATAGTGAAACAAAAAATAAATTGTGAAATTTGCCTTCTTCATTAGCTACTTCAAAATCAATATCAGAAGGGGGAAGGTAGCTTGTCATTTCTTTCACTTTTCTCTTTGATATCATGTTTAGCGCCATTTGAATTGAGCACTTTAAATAATAAAAATAAGCCAGCTAGCACAATTAAAGTTTCAAGTAGAAACATAATAGAAAAGAGAAGAACCGAAATAAGAGATATTAGTAGGCATATGCCTATTGCTTATCGTAGGTGTTTTTTCCAACTATTTTCGGAATAAGTGTACGCTCTGCCTTGCGTAAGTGGCTTTGTAGAGTTGTACGGGGTACTCCTGCTTTTTTTGCGAGTTCTTCAAGGCTTATCTTACGCGGATAATCGTAATATCCATACTGCCTTGCAAGTTGAACCGCTTTTAGCTGTAAGGGCGTTAAATCTGAGAGAAAAGAGCCAGCAAATAGGTTTACATTTCCAGCTTTCAACGATAGCAGTTCAATTGTTGCTTTTTTAGAGCCTAATGATTTTATTCGTTTGAAAAGTGCCAACAAAGGCGCTTTTTTTAGTGATGCAACAGTCCAGTATTGAAAACCTTTTTTTGTAATTGTTGAGCCAACGAAAATTAAATTTTTATCGAATAAAAGTGTGTGAAAAGCCTTGTCAGCCGGATGATAGTAGAAAACTTGATTGAAGTCACTTGCAATTATGGTTACTCGCCGTTCTTGTTCTATAAAGGCTTTTCTAAACTTTTGTGCGTCTAAGCCAGAAAATGAAGCGCAGCGTACTATGTGCAGCTTGCCTTTTTCTTCAAACAAGTTTAGGTTAAAATTTGAAAGTACGGCATCAAATCGTTCTGATAATTCAATTGAATCTGATCCAGCGTGCCAAACTTTGAACTCAGCTATCCACATGAAGATTATGAACATCAAATACAATATCTAGCTATCGTTTCTAGATCGATGCAAAGGCGAATGTAAGAAGTGGTCGAGTTTCGCATCTGCGCGTATAATTATTTTTTCAAAAACTATAAAGTACAAAAATTGTAAAACCATTATAATTATTGCAGGGATTGCAACAATTGGATTAAACAAAGCAAGCGCAAGGGTTATTGAAGTGCCAGTGTTCTTTTGAGTTGCGTAGAGCGTATAATTAACCGCATTTCTAAATCCAGAAACGTGTTTTGTAAAATGATATACTAAAATTCCAGTTCCAAAAATAGCTAAAAAGTTTATGAGATAAACGTAGATAATTTCCGGATTAGAAAAATCAAGAAAAGCGGCTCTATTCAATTCGACACTTACAAAAAGCAATATTCCCATGCAAAGGTTTACAATTGCTTTAGAATAATCGAATATACTTGCTCTGCTTCTTCTAAATATAAAGGAAAGAAAAGTTGGAATTACGATTACTACAAGCAGCACTCGCGTAATTAACATGAATTCAACACTTTTGCCATATAGCGCTAAGAGAGTGACTGGAATTATTGCTAGGGAAAGTAAATAAGAGACAAAAATTGAAGAATCTGCAACTTGCAGGTTACATTTAGAAAGATAACAAAGGGGAATTATTGAAATCGCTGGTGGAACTATGGCAATAAGCACATAGCATATAAGCAACGCGTCATTCTTAAGTAAAAGAAAAGCTAACGCAAGCAAAATCGCAGGAAACAAGATATAATTGAGAAAAACAGAAGCAACCATTGGCTTGATATTACGCGCTAGGACAAACTTGTGCACAAAAAATGACTTAATTGAAAAGAACATTATAATTGCGAGTACAAGTTCAATTACAAACTTGAAGTTGTTTACATCGAGCGGTAAAATAAATGGTAGCGCCATTGACAGCAAGAGTATAATTTCAGTATTTTCAAGCCAGTTTTTTAACAAAAAATTCACCGCGTTCTGCATATGGGATGATTGATTATACTGCTTGTGGCTTTTAACTTTACTACCGTTGGTTAATCATAGGAAACGATGTGCGGCATTATTCTTTCCTCTGCTCGACGCAAGTGTTCTTTGAAAGTAGAATAAGAGATCTTTGCAATTTTTGCAAGTTGTTCAAGCGAAACTTTTCTTGGGTAGGTATAGTAGCCTTCTTTACATGCAAGTTGAAAAGCAGCTAATTGTTTTGCAGTTAAATCAGTTAATGCGTTGTTGACGAAAAAGTTAAAACTCTCTTCTTTTATTCCAATGAGTTCAGCTGTTGCGTCATTCATTTTTTTTAATCGCTCAAATACGCTTAACAAATTTTCTTTTGTCCATGAAGCAACGTACCAAGTTAGTTTGCCATTTTGCATTGTTTGAGGCCGAAAGAAAAAAACGCTTTTATCAAGTGCAAGAGAATGAAACGCTTCTAATGCAGGAACCGAATAGAAGATTTGGTGTCCTTCAATCTTGTGTACACGTAATCTCTTGTCCTTGTGAAACTCTTGCAAGTATTTTTCTGCATCTGGACCACTTGCAAATACGGCCTTGTTTACCCAAGGTTCTCCGTTTTCTTCAAATGTGTTTAAGTAAAGGTTATGCGCAACTACGTCGTACTTTTTAGTTAATTCAGTTGCAACGCTTCCCTTGTGCCATACTCGAAATTCAGCTACCCACATTCTAAGCTCGCCTCACTGTGCCATGAGTTGCGTCGACAATAAGGTTGTCGCCATCTTTGAACACCTTAGTTGCTATTTTAGTTCCAATAACACAAGGGATGTTAAGTTCGCGGCTAACAATAGCGGCATGGCAAGTGATTCCACCCATGTCAGTTACAATTGCACTTGCTTTTTTCATGGCTGGAACAATGTCTGGGGTCGTTGCCCTGCTGACTAGAATATCTCCTTGTTTCATTTTATCCATTTCTTGCGTGAGATTGATAACCTTAGCTTGACCTTCGCCTTTGCCTGGACAAGCACAGTCCCCTTTAATTTCGCTTGACGGGGTTACTTGCTCTATTTCAAAATCAACGTCAGCAAAGAACTTCTTTGCTTCATCTCCAGCTAAAACCGTTTTTTGTTTTCCATCATAGTGGAACACGCGAAAAGCATATCGTTTATTTAGCAAATCTATATCGACCTTGCCACTTCTAAGCGCGGGTTCAATTTCCCACGACATTAACATGCGAAATTGCTTTAGTGAAAGCCCTAAGCGTTTTGCTCCTTCTTTGAAAAAGTTTTCTAGGCAAAACAACCCATGATAAATTCCATCTTTTCGATAAGCTTTAGTATAAATCATTGACTGTGAAAGAAGCACGTATTTTTGATGAAGCTCATCAAACCCAAGTTTTTCCATTAAATCATCTTGCTGTTTTGGCAAGTCCATGTAAAACTGCTGTTTGCACTGCAGTTCCTCTACAAGTTCACTTTCGCTACGCTTACAAAGCTCTTGAATTACCTCCGCAAAATATTCTCTATTCCACCCTGGGCCAAGGTACATGAAGGATAACCAGCGGTACTTTTCAAAATGTTCGTCAAATGATTTTGCAAAAACAGGTGAGGCAACTTGGAGATCGCTAAGTATTTTGGCAACTGTGTTTGATTGTGCAAATAATTGTGATAATTTTGTATTTCCTTTTACTTTAATTGCGAGACCAAGAATTTCTTCTTCTTCAAGTTTAGCAAATGTTTTCTCTCGCGGGGTTGACAAGAAGGAAAAAACTTTGTTTGAGATTAAGTCAAGTTTTTTAGCGGCAATACATTTAGCAATGTAGCTATTTACAAAAGAGGAGAGTAATTGGTCTTCGTATTCAACGTAGTTCCAAGGCATTCCATATCCATGTGCCTCTCGCCGCACAGTTGCCCATTGTTCAATTGCCTTGCCTAGTTCAGCATTTGATAATTTCTTTGGATCAGTTTTGCGAATTGACTCCGACAATGCAAATAGCTTATCAGTTGTTTCAATTATTTTTGCTGAAATGCCAAAAGCCCAATTTAAATCAGTTGTTATTTTGTCAAAAAAAGCTTTTGAAGTTGCGCGAAATTCACTGCGCTTAAAACAAAGTACGTCGTAGTCTTTTTCAGATTTTATAATTGTTTGAGTGACTATCCCGTTTGGAATGCCGTACTTATGTGCGTCAACGCAGCATAGTTTTGCATCAACTGCTAGAAGTGGATGGGAATTTTCAATTTCTTCCATTACAAACCATTTGTCATGCTGTTGAGTTTTCATAACTTTCTAATTACTCCATTTGTCGCATCTACTTCAATAACGTCACCGTCTTTTAGCCACTTCGTTGCAATCTTTGTACCTATAACACAAGGAATTTTTAATTCTCTGCTAACAATCGCAGCGTGTGAAGTTACCCCGCCCTGTTCAGTGATTATTGCCACTGCTTTCTTCATCGCAGGCACAATATCCGGATCAGTAGCGATGCTTACTAATACATCGCCTTGATTCATCTTGTGCATATCTCCTGGCCCTAAAATAACCTTGACGGTTCCAGTTGCTTTACCAAGACAAGCACATTGCCCTTTTAACTCTTGCATGCTTTTGTCAATTTCAACTTTAGCAGCTTGAGCTTCTAGTTTCTTCGCAGTGTCACTTGTGAACAAGAAACGCTTGCCTTTTTCAGTGTAAAAACAACAAAATTTAAAACGTTCGCGCAATTCATTCGCATCTGGCTTCTTATTTTTAACTAGATAATCTTCAAGCTCTTCCCATAGCATTGTCCTAACTTCATCGGGGGTTAATTGCAATCTACGGCAAACTTCCTTTACCCAGGCATCAAGGTAAAACCAGTTTAAAATTTGGCTGTTGCGCCTATACCATTTCGTAACCATGAACTTTGCATAAACTGCAAGTAAACGCTGTAACCTGCTGTCGAGGTTTAACTCCTTAATTAGCTTCTTTTTTTCAATTGCAGTTTTTTCAAGCGTTGAATCGAGTTCTTCCAACTCTTTAGCTGCGTCTTTACCGTGCAATAAATATTCATGCACTTGATCGAAATAGAAATTTATGTTTGCAGGAGTGCCGTGGTACATAAACTTCAAGTGGCGAAACGCTTTGCAATGTTTTTCAAATTTTGACTTCAACGCTTTAGAAATTTCGGCGTTTATCTCAAGATTAGAACTAGAGCCTCCTCGAAATAATTTTTCAATTTCTGGCGCTTTTTGCACTTCAATGATTAAATGCAATAAACTCCTATGTTCTTGAGTTGCAATTGTCTCTTCATCTGCAGCAGTGAGTTTAACAAAATATTCGCTTAACTTTGATTCGTCTTCGACTTTTTCTAGCAAAAGTGATTTCAAGTAGTTCGTTAGCTCTGGGTAAAACATGTCAACTGCGTTTGGAAGCCAACCCCAGCGGTAAAGCACCAAGTGTACATCATTGTTCTTTTTGTAAAGCTCCCATAATTCTTTTCCAGATAGTTTTTCAAGCGGCGCTTTGTGAATCTCCTTTGCAGTTTCAACTAACTTATTCGACCACTTTGTGATGTTCGCGTTAATTTCTTCACCGTAACCCGGATCTGCTTTTAGCTTATCTAGAATTGCAAGGCAAAACGCGTGACAATCTTTTTTCCCATAGTAAAAATGCTGGTCGTACTCGCGGTGAAAAGAAATTACTTTTTTGTAGTTTCGGCCAAGAGAATAGTGCATTTCATTTGTAAACGCATGGAGCCAAACTTGCGCGAATTGCAACGTAATTCCCGGGATATGCTCACCAAGCATCCACGAATCGCCATCGTAAAGATGCACAGCTTTACTTGGCTCCCTAAACAGTTGAAAGTTAAAAATCATAAGAAATACCCACTATTTAGCGGTTTTTCACCTATTTATTTTTTACCCGCCAAGTGGCGGCTCACCTTTCGGGTTCAAACATGCCTGTTTTGAAGTTTTTCTTTACATTATTCCACGTAAAGATTTTGCCGTCCATTGCAACATAAACGCCTACTGGCAAAAGTTGAACTGCGATAATAGCTCCGCCTAAATTAAAGAAAGCATCTGAATTAGTTTTGTTACCAAGCACAGCTGAGCCAACGAGTACAATGGTTTTTTTAAGTTTCTTTTTTCCTAAGAATTTAGCGGTTAAAGGCATAGTCATAGTGCCATGAGTTATGACGATTTGCTTTTCTTTGGATTTCAAACAACGATCGAAGATAAACTCGCGGTCTCCATCAGTTATGAACTTGCTATCTTTTTGCATTAATAATTCTAATTCGTATTCAATGCTCAAGCGCGCTCGTTCAAGAAATTCAGGGATAATAGATAAGTGTCTTGGAGGCGCCTTATTTGCCGAACTATACTCTAAACCATCAATAGTTCCACCAGTAATTATTATTCGAATTGCCATGAATAGCACTAAACGAACAAAAGATAAAAGCACATTAGGTTGCTTTTCCTAAAAGGGATTCAAGTGCAACTGTTGCGTAATTGCCAGAAGAAAGGCAAAAGGTTACTTTGGCTGGCTCTTTTTCAACTATTGCAAAGTGAGATATTGGCGCAATACTAGCGCGGAGTGTTCCTTTGCTGCTTAATTCAGGAATGCTTTTCAGCTTGAACTGTGACTGGGTCATGCCTTCCTTTTCCAGCAGTTCCTTCTCAACATCGGTAATTTCGCTTTCGTAGCCAACGAGGTTTAGCAAGGGGAATACTTTTCCGTTGACAACGGACTCGCTTAAGTCTCGGTCTGCGGTTTTTATCTTTTCATCTTGCGGGAAGCCATAAACTAGTTCAGCTTCGCAGTATTTTTCGCCCGAATCTAGACTAAATAGTGTTTTGCCAGCTATTTTTTTCTTAATTACTTCGTTGAATAAATAACTTTGAAAAGCGTGAACAAAAAGTAGCATAGTATGACGCGGTAATTTACGGAATGCCCCAATATAGTCAGTTGGATGTTGCGCTAAATGTCCAATCATTGTACGTTCGAATTTCAAATGTGGCGAAAAGTAGCCAAGCGCTTTTTTGAAGTCAAGTTCTTCTGCTAATCGCTTTCGTCCAGCTACTGCTTCTTGGTTTCTTTCGTTTTCGTCAGTGTAAGTCAAGTAATTCAAAACTGCTTCTTTCCAATTTTCAGTAAGCAGTGCTTTGCCAACCAAGTGTGAATTCATGCGTAGAGAACCGAACCGCTGGTAGCCAAAATAGTTTGGAAACAAAAAATGGTTTCGCTCAGCATTTTGTTGAATTTGTTCTGCGCTTATTTTCTTTCCAACGTTTTGTTCAGTAAGGGTAATCGTGAACTTGTTTCCAAGCAAGTCGCCAAGTTCTACTTTTTTATCGCTTACCCACGCACCGTTAATTGAAATGTCCTTTACGCGAATGTTGAGAAGTTGTTCCGGCTTTGCACCGAAAACGCTGCATAACTGTACAGTAATTGCATTTCTGTCTTTTGCGCCTGCTGCGTTGAAGCGAGTTCGGCCACCTCGAATTGCACGCGCAATTGCATTTAACGCCTGCGCTGTGTTCCAAAGTTTCTTTTCAAGCACAAAATAACAGAATTTGCCGCCTTCGGCATTTTGATGTTCAATTTTTTTACTGACTTCAAATATAGTGCCATCTAAGGCTATTTCTTCGACAATAAATTCTTCTGGGTTAAATTTGTACATGAGAAGTAAAGATTATTAGCTTGGAGAAAGTTAATTAAGTTCTCAATATGTGGATAGCTCGATTTAAAGTCTGGCACAAACAATCAGCTGCTATTTTTACGCACGGGAAAGACGTGCAGTACTTTGGCTACTTCTTGAACAGTTTTTACAAAGGAAAAAAGCTCTACGTCAACCGCATTGCGCTTATTTCCGGCAGCGACGCAGGTTATTTAATTGAACAAATCAAAAAACAAAAGTGGGCAGACGTAAAGTGGATCGAAGGTAACACGATGTTATTTTGCAATGAGGTCGGCAGTTCTTTTCACACGCTTTTTTCTGATGGAACTGTTTTTTTCTTAAAGCCTATAATTGTAAAAAATGGTTTTGAGTATTGGGAGGTGGCAAGCTGGGACAAAAAGCACATAAACACGCTTTTCCAACGAGTAAAAAAAGTTGGAAGAAAAACAGCTACAATAGAGTTACTTGAATTAAAGAATAAAAAAATTAGTGCGTTCTTTTCACTTGCGCATACAGATTTAACTTCAAAGCAACTTGAATACCTAAAAGTAGCATGTAATAACGGATATTATGATTTTCCGCGTCGCGTTAGTTTAAAACAATTAGCGAACAAAATTGGCGAATCTCGTACAACACTACAGGATCGCATTCGACGTGCTGAAAAGGCAATTATGCCTGCAGTTGTTGAAGAAATAGCCGAATAAGGGACACGGCTTATGCCGGGGATATTATGAAAAACGTTTCGCGTTCTAAAAAACTTGTTAAACTTATGACTAATTGGCAAGTTATTGAAGAAATTCCAGTGTCCAGTATATTTCCTTGGCCCTACGCTTGGCTCGGATGGGTTAGGCGCATAAAGCAATACTTAGGCACTAGTTTCACAGAGGGGCGAACTGCGTCAGTAAATGGCGCAATTTGGCATATTGCGAATACGAATGAAGCACTAGCTTTGGCTGAACTTGGAATCAAAAAAATACAAGATCAAAAATTCGTCAACATGGTTGAAAAAGAGACTTATAAAGTAATGCACGAAGCCAAAGAATTTTGGATAAACGAAATTGCGAACGCGGAGTTATCAAAGAAAACCAATGCAGAGCTGCTTGAAATTTATAATAAATCAAACGAGCATATAGAAGCGCTGTACGGCGTTGGGTTGATTCCCTCTACGCTTGACATGAGCCACAATGCATTTTCTGAAAAGTTGTCGAGATATGTAGCTCAACGCGGAAAAAGCCTCGGGTTAACCGCTCAAGAGAGCGGCGAAGCGTTTTCTGCGTTGACAACAGTTGAAAAGAAAACACTACAACAATTGCAAGAAGAGGACTTTTTCAAGCTACTTATTGCTATTGAAAAAAATTCAGAATGGAAAAAATCTCTTGTTAGCGGAAAATGGAGCGATGTTAAACCGCTAAAAAATATGATTGAAGCACATGCTGAGAAATACGGTTGGCTTTCGCGCGGATATGAAGGTCCAATCTTATGGACGCCTGAATATTTTGCTGATTTACTTTCAAGCGAAGCTAAACAAGGGGTAAATGCAGAGAAGAAGCTTGTCGAAATGGGAGACGCAAAGAAAAAATCACTTGCAAAGCAACGCGAGTACAGTGATAAACTCGAAATAGACGCAGCGCATGCACAGCTTTTTGATGTTGCACGAAGGTTTACGGTTGTTAAGAATGACCGCAAGGATATTGTGCTTGAGTTTTACTGGCGGTTGGATAAACTAATGCGTGAGATTGGTAAACGCTTGCAAGTAAGTGAAAAGCAAGCTAAGTACATTTTACCAAATGAAATGAAAGACGCGTTGTTGCGTGGAGAAGTGGATGCAAATGAGCTTCGTAACCGGCAGAAGTTAAGCTACTTCACTGTAACTTCAAATGATTTCAAGATTTTTACAGGTAAAGAAGCGCAAACGTTCATTTCCAGCCTACAAGTTACTAATGTTGAAACACACGAACTTCGAGGCCACTGTGCTTGTCCAGGTAAAGCTATTGGCGTTGTAAAGATAATCAATTCACCTTCGGAAATGACAAAAATGAAAAGTGGAGACGTGCTGGTTTCACATGCAACTGAGCCAAACTTAGTTCCCGCTATGAAACTAGCTGCGGCGATTGTAACGGATCAAGGCGGAATCACTAGCCACGCGGCAATTGTAAGTAGAGAATTGGGAATACCCTGTTTAATTGGAACTAAAATAGCAACTAAGGTGTTCAAAGACGGAGATAAAGTAGAAGTTGATGCAGCCAGTGGAGTTATTAGAAAACTTTAGCCTTGATTACATTTCGCTTATTTTTTTAATGTCGGGTAATATATCTAGAAATTGTTGAAACCAAATGTGCTCTTGACCGTGGACAACTTTTAAGTCTATGTTTAGTTTTTCAGCTAGTTGTTTTCCTTTTTCCATGGGTACAATTGGGTCATTGTCTGAATTATACACAAAAAAATTAGTGCAATTAAATCTTATTTTTGCCCAATCAAATGAATGGTCAATAAAACTATCAACAAGTGGTTTAAATTGCGGTAAGCCAATGTCAGTGTAAAAGCCAGCGACTAGAAAAGCCACGTTTATTTTGGCAGGCGAGCGTTCGATTAAACGCAATGCAAACGGCACGCCAATACTCCTTGCAATTATAACTAGATTTTTGTCGAAGTGCTTCCAATAATTTTCTTCTTCAATAATTTCAAGCCAATTTCCTAAAGTTTGGCCATCTGGAGTTGGAAACTGCGGCGCAATAACCTTGTGGCCTTGGCTTTCAAGGATTTCGCTTAACCAGGGGTACCAACATTCTTCTGGCCCGCCACCTGTGCCATGAAGTAAAAGAAAATTCATAATTCATAAATAGCGGGGCTATACATTAAAATGGCTTATATGTGACAATTAAATTTGCTTCTTGCTTAACGCATATTATGACTAAAACGCCGATACGGGAATTACCTTTAGAACTACAGGCAAGAATGAATCATCTTGCGCCGGGTCATTTTGAATTTCACCGGCTTTCAAAAGGTAGACACGTGGTTTTTGAACGTAGTGGCTGGACTGAATTCAACGTATGCATGGCAAATTCACGCGAACATAAACCTGCGCTTGAAGCAGCTATGCGGCGGGGGGATTTACAAATAGTTAATCATGATTTTGTAGAGCAGCTTTCGCAAACGCATTCGCGCTTTCATGGACTTTTAGACGACGCAGGGATAAGAGTGCCACCTACAGTTATCCAGCTAGGCAGCAAA
>JAHFHC010000034.1:0-4030 GCA_023247085.1 Microcaldota archaeon
TGGCCACCATGATGCTCCGTCTGCTAAAGCAAGTTCACACAAACCAAGCGGAGTAACTGGATTTCTAAATAATTTATTACAGCGTGTCCTTGATCAACTTGGTAAAACACTGCGTAGTTTCGTTGCATTTGCAATGGCAATGTTTTTCATAGGTGCTTTGTTTGGCTACGTTATTCCTTCAATCAGTCAACGAATCGCAATTGAACCACAAGTATTACTTGCAATTCCACTAGTGTTTGCAATTCTTTCTTATTACGTGACTGAAATTGCAGCGCTATTGTTCATTCTTTTGCTTGGCATCTTCCTACTGGCGTTCTTATAAAAAGCAAGCGTTCAAGTAAGTGCTAATGATGACACTTATGAGTGCTTAGAAGTTACTGGCGTTTGCAATTACATTGCACGCTGTTACTTCGATGACGAAGATCTTGAGTGCTGAAACAAAACTATGCCTTTTAATCTTTTACATGTGAAGGTTATTTTATGACAAATTTTCTTTCAAAAGAGGAAATTATTGATATAAATAGAAAAGTAACTAAGCTGAGTAGAGATCCATTTGGAGTTCAAAATCTAGCTAATCTTGATCACCTAGCAATTGCGATGGAGTACAAGTACAATGACAAAGATGAAGACCAGAAAATAGTTCTTAAGGCTTCGTTCATGCTTGACTTTATTGCCAATAAAGGTCACATTTTTATTGAAGGAAATAAGCGAACTGCTATAACTGCAACACTTACTTTTCTGGAAATTAATGGATTCATGCTAAGTGACTATGATAAAGGAACAGATAAACGCGAGAGTGTGCTTGTAAAATTTGTTTTAGAAGTTGCAAAAGGAGAGCATTCTGTTTCTAGCATTTCACGTTGGCTGAACCAAAGAATATTAAGCCCAAATAAGCTGAATAAATTATGGTAAAAAAAGCAAAACCAGTAGAGTTAGTAACCCCCGCACAAGTTTCAGAAGTAGTTGACAGAATAATTGCAAAGAACAAAAAAGCTCTTCTTGAACTCTCTAAATACTAATGTTTAACCCGCTTGAGTGTATTTCCCTTTTAGTTCAGTTTGTGTCAAGATGTGTCCTTGCATTGCGGTTTCAAGCTTTTCCTTTGTGGTGCTTTCTTGCAAGTTTAGTTCGCTGTCTAGTGCGTATAGTTTAAATGAATAAGTGTGTGTTTCACCTGGTGGTGGGCAGACGCCTTCGTATCGGTTTTGGCCTGGGCCGTTTACACCAACTACTCCGATAGTGCTGCTTTCTGGCATTTCAGTAGCAGTTGGTTGAATGTTGAAAACAATCCAGTGAGTGAAGATATAGCCCATTATTGGTACAGTGTCGAGGTCATCCATTATAAGCGCCAAGCTTTGGGTACCTTGCGGCACTCCGCTGAATTGAAGCGGGGGATTTGTACCTGCGCCGTTGCAGCTATACTTATTGGGAATTACGCCGTTATTTGCAAAAGCAGAGCTTGAAAGTGAAAATGTAGCTTGCACGTTTCTGGAGTCAGGCTGCTGAATTAAATTGTTAGCCGTTGATTGTTCTGTTTGAATACATCCTGCAAATATTAGTGCGGTGAATAGAATTACAATAGCGAAAATTTTTTCCATGTCTACAAAATAAACGTTTACGCGGTTTAAATCGCTTGTGTCTTTCTTGTGGAAAGATGTGTGTTTGTTTTTACTTTTTCTTAAAGTTTAATGCAAGTGAATTTACGCAGTAGCGTTTTCCAGTTGGTTGTGGCCCGTCGTCGAACACGTGGCCCAAGTGCCCCGCGCATTTTTTGCAATAAATTTCTATTCGCGTTATTCCGTTACTATTGTCAATTTTTGTTGCTACGTTTTGGTTTAATTGGTCAAAGAAGCTTGGCCAGCCGCAGCCAGAGTCAAATTTAGTTTGTGAAGAAAATAATTCTGCGTTGCATCCTGCGCACGTGTAAACTCCTTTTTCTTTATTGTATAAGTATTTTCCAGTGAATGGCAATTCAGTGCTTTTTTTGCGCAGCACTTGAAATTGATTGGCGTCGAGTTGTTTTTTCCATTCTTCTTCTGTTTTTTGCATTTCTTTTTTCATTTAATTAAATCGTCATTCCAATCATATACTGGTATATTTTTTTTTCTAGCGGTTGCAATTGCAAGTTCAAGCCAAGGGATTTTTACTTCAATTCCGCTGTTGGATTCTTTAGAATGTATCGCTGGCGGTTGTTTAGTAGTTCTATCTATTGTCTTGCGTAAGTGGTCAAGTAACTCTGCATCAGTTTTTTGTTGGAAATCTTTTTGAGTTAATTTACCGACTTTTTTGCTTGTAAGAAATGCTCTTATGGTTTCGCTTCTAATTGGTTGAAAATCACGCATGATGTGTTCTGGGCGATAATGTAATCTAAGCGCTAAAATGCGATTTGGTGGTATTGATTTATGCGTTTGTATGCGTGCTTGTAGAAATGCAGGAGTGCCAACATGACGTGCTTCAAGTGGAATTGCTTCTCTTTCGTCAACAACCCAATTTGCTTTTGGAAGTTTAACTACAACTAAGTTAAATGGTATTGGTGGGGCAGAGTGCTCAGTTTCAGAATATGTTATGTGGTAAAAATTTGAATGGTCTCTATCGCCCCTACTAGTTCCCCGCCCGCGTGCTTTTAGTGCTGTTGGTGTTAAGAATCCTTCGTGTAAAATAAGTGCTAAATCTTGGGTGCTGGCGTGGTGGTCAGCTAACGTTGCATTTGGTTTCTTGTGGGTCTTTATTAAACTTGGATAAGTAAGTGGCAAAACTTTTATCCTTCTTGTGCTTCTGGGGTTTTCAATTCTTGAAGGAGCTATGCTATGTTCTAATTTATGCCAGTCAACCATGTAATTTGCCTTGCGCTTTCAATTCGTTATATTTTTTCTTAGCTGCAAGTAGCATTGGTACTGTTGTGAATAAAGCTAAATCTGGCCACCGGCCGGTTAAATGCCTTTGTTCTACAGCTCTAGTTACGGGATCTGGAACGTGCACTGCGTTTAGTGTATTATTGATAATATCGGGGTGGCTATCGCCATAGCGTCTAAATGCATTTCCGCGAATAGTAAATGCACCTGCTTCGGCCATATCTTCATGTGCTTTTACGGGATCTGTTTTGCCTGCGATTTTTTTAATTGCATCCCATGCGTCTTTTGCCTTTACTTGGTCAATCGCGCTTTGTGGAATGTGTACTAATTCCACGGCTATATTGTGGTCGCGTGAGCCGGTTGATGAATAAGCTTCAAGTAGTTTAGCCTCTATGTCCGGAATCCTTTCGCGTAGTTTGCGGATTACTTGTTTATAATTATGTTTTACCATGCTTGGTGTAAATCGTCTTGGTTTCATGTGAAGCGAAGTTATACCATAGCGGCGGTATACTTCTTCTATTGCTGGTCGTAAAATTTGGTGTCCGGGTTTGTGTACTACAAGTACAACGTTTGGAGGGAGTAGTGATTCTTTTGCTTTACCCGTTAAAGCGTGTATCTCACGTTTTACGCTGCGGTGTGCGCTGAATCCTGTTGACTGGTTTTGTTTAACCATATAATATACGCTTGGTAAAATATCAATTTAAACCCTTGCAAATACTATGTACGGCTATAAGTTTGATTCATCCAAAAATTGCGCCGAATCCACTTGCGGCTTGTGTTTCTTCTGCGTCAATTAGTTTAGCTATTGAATCCTTTTCAGATGAAGTTACTTCTTCACAAGTTGGAATTGTTTTAAGTAAATCAGTTAATTTTTTACTCAATGTGCTATCGTTTGTTTTAAAGTAGACTATAAAGTACCCTCCTTTTAAGCCAACTGCGTTACTTTCTTTTAAAACATAACCTAGCCTTGCGAATGAGTCATCGGCATAAGGGTCTTTGGTTAATAGACTTTCTAATTCTTTTTTGTGTTTTTGTTCAAATTTGTAAACGTAGTTCATAATTATCTCGCCTTTTTGCTTTTTTCTTACCTATTTATTGTAAAAGAAGGGAAATAAAAACATGTTTTTCTAATGTTTATGCAATGTTTTTGGAACTTTTTTTAATTGTACTAGGCTTAG
>JAHFHC010000034.1:4040-5036 GCA_023247085.1 Microcaldota archaeon
TATTACTAGTATTGATAACGCGATTATCAATGCGGAAGTTCTCTCTAAAATGGGAGAAAAAGCAAGAAAATGGTTCTTATTCTGGGGGCTCTTAATTGCCGTTTTCATTATTAGGGGTTTACTTCCGAGCTTAATGCTCTGGGCAACTAATCCGTCTCTTTCAATAACTCAAGTGTTTTTCGCTACTCTTAACAGCGACCCAGCAATAGTTTCTGCTATTGAATCAACTGCACCTATTTTGCAAATGCTTGGCGGAGTGTTTATGCTTTTCTTGTTTTTACACTGGCTGTTTCTTGAACCAAAATCTTATGGATTGCATGGAGAACGCTTTTTCCACAGGCAAGGAATTTGGTTTTATGCAATTGTTTCAATTTTACTTGCAGTTATAGCTTGGTTTGCTGGTCAAAAAAACTTTTTATTAGCATTTGGCGGGGTTATTGGTTCAACACTTTTTTTCATTACACATGGTTTTAAACAAAATGCAGAACAAAAAGAAAAAGAATTAATGACTGGAACAACGCGTTTATCAGATTTAAGTAAACTACTTTATTTAGAAGTTATTGATGCAAGCTTTTCAATTGATGGTGTGATTGGCGCCTTTGCTTTTACCCTAGCAATTCCATTGATACTCATCGGAAACGGGATTGGCGCGTTTATAGTAAGAGAATTAACAATTCGCAATATCAATAACATCAAAAAATACATTTACTTAAAAAATGGAGCAATGTACTCAATTTTCTTTTTGGGTGTAATAATGATACTTGACGCTTTCAAGTTTCACATTCCGTCATGGGTATCTCCCATCTTAACCTTTGGCACCGTCGGATTCTTCTTCTGGAAATCCCACAAGCACATTAAAGCCAATACAGTTTCTATCTAGTTTATAATATACTCATTTTATCGGCGCTGGTAAATGCGCCACAAAGACTATTAACTTCTTCTTGTCTAAATTTTTTTAAAAAGCCTCCGTAGCTCAGGGGCAGAGCGCTTGTCTCG
>JAHFHC010000035.1 GCA_023247085.1 Microcaldota archaeon
ATGCAGGTGCCGCTGCACTCAGAGGTAGTCCAGTTGCTGCTGCTTCAATACTAGCCGATGGAGTGAAAGCAGGTGCACTAAAACCAAGCGACGTTACCGATGCTTTTCTTAAGCATGCAGATGCCGCTACACGCAAGGGTAGGTCAGTTGCTGCTGTGCAAATGCTACAAACCGCCGCTAACTTGCATTTGAAAAGCGGAGGTAAGGTGGGAGTGGCTGTAGCTCAGAAGATTGTTGACAAATTACGTTCTGACGAATTAAAAGAACACGGTCACGCAGCTGCTTCGCTGCTGCTTGATAAAATCTTAGAGCGGAAAGGCGTTTGGCGAAGAAAAGCAAAATATTAGCTGCCATTTTTTTTCTAGCTTCTTGACTTTCTTAGTGCCGCTTTTTTAAATGTCAAGTGCTTCGTTTTGAGCAAGCGGAGATAGATTTTTGAAAAGCTTAGTGACGAAGTCAGGACTTGGCCAAGGGTGACACGCGGTTATAAAAAAATCTTTAAGAATTTAATTAGTACTATTTTAGATAAAATAGGCAAAAATTTCTGTAAGTAGGTTGTGAATTTGAAAATGTCTGAAAAAATTGAGGAACAAGTTGCTGAATATTTTGCCAAAGAACATGCATTTAGTTTCCATGCATTGGATAACTTACTCGATTTGTTTGATTCACTGCGTGATTTTTCCCACCATTTATCTGAAAACCATTACTATTCTGAAGTGATTAACAAAAAAGTAATGGCAATAAACTTAGACTTACATTTACTCTCTCTTCAATTACCTCTTTTGGAAACCGAAGGGAAAACATTAAACACTGAAGTTACAGTTGCTATTCTAGCTGGCAAAAAACCAAGCCTCAATAAGGCGATTTTTGAGGCATTCAAGAAAAAATTTTCCGAAAATAAAACCAGAGTAATTGAGCTAAACGAATCACTTCAGGTTTTAGTAAAAGAGATAAAAGTTGAGTACGGGAGCAAATCGTAACCTTTTTAACTCCTTTTTCTTCTGTTTTTACTCGTGATAAGTAGTGACTAGTTATTATACGTTGGCTGATGGATTTTTAATTCCGTGGATAATCTTTGCACTTGGTTCAATATTAGCCGGAAAAATAATAAAAGTAAACATATCCCTTGGAACTTCCCTTGTACTTGGTTTTGTACTTACGGCTATGTTGCCTATGTTAATTTTCTCCGGAGGCATAGATTTAATAACAATTTTAGCAATTATTCTATTTGGTTTCTTAGTTGCGCGTTACATGACTAACGCTAGCGTGCTCGGAACCATGACGCTGTTTGTAGTAGCCATTTTAATTGGGGGTTACCTGCTCCAATTATTAACTGGTTCAAGTCTAGCGTTTAGGTAATTTTTAAAACTACGGTGAATAATTGTGTCCTACGTGTGTGCATCTTGCAATAGAGAATTTCAAGACAAAGATTTTCAAGCAGCGCTAAGCACAGGGAGCGTTCGTTGCACTTATTGTGGTGGAAAATCACTTTTCAAGCGGACTCCGCCAGTTGCACGCAAAGTAAAAGCAATTTAATTTTTTCAATTAATAATAATTTGATATAGTAAAATTTTCAATGTACAAAAAAATTTCATCAACTAATATTGTGTTTATAAATGGGTAAAAAATCAACTAGGCGTGGAAGCTTATCTTTCTGGCACCGGGCAAGGGCAAATAGACTAGTCCCGCGTTTACGCAATTGGGTTGGAGAAAAAGGCCTCTCTGGATTTGTCGGCTATAAAGCTGGAATGACTGACGTACTAATGGTAGACGACTCAGAATCTCCAATGAAAGGCCAAGAAGTTGTCAGACCAGTCACGATCCTGGAAGTACCGCCAATTTTTATTTATGCCGTCAATGTACTCAAAAAAACTCCAGTTGGATTAAAACAAATCAGCCAATTAACTGCGCCAAATGCTCCAAAAGAAGCAAAGCGCGCTATGACCCCCGCAAAGAAAACAAAAGCTTTTGAAATAAAAGAATTTGACGAACTTAGACTCATTGCAATCACTCAACCGTCAAAAATCAACCTTAAAAAAACTCCAGAAATAGTTGAAATCCCACTAACTGGCTCACGAGAAGAGCAATTAACAAGTGCACAAAACTTGCTTGGCAAAGAAGTTCAACTAACTGATGTTTTCAAAGAAGGCGATTACGTAGACGCAATTGCAGTTACAACTGGCAAAGGCTGGCAAGGGCTAGTAAAGCGATTCGGAGTAGCACTTAACCCGCACAAGGCAACTGCACACCGAAGAAAAGGAGGAACCCTTGGTGGTGAAACACAAGCAAGAGTATTCTTCTCTGTTCCACGCCCAGGTCAAATGGGATACCACAGGCGAACTGATTCTAACAAACGCATATTAAAAATTTCAACTGGCAAATTACCTCCATTAAAACACTATGGAGAAGTCGACGGAACATACATAATTCTTGACGGAAGTATTCCTGGCCCAGTAAAAAGGCTTGTTCGAATACGCAAAGCAATTGACAAAAAACCAACAAAACCAGTGAACCTATTAAGCATCAATTTAACCGCGTGATCAATCAACCAATGAAAGCAACTGTTTTAGATTTACAAGGAAAACCAACCGGAGAAGTAGAGCTGCCAATCCAATTCAACGAAGAATTCAGGAATGACTTAATACGCCGTGCATTCCACGCCGAAGCATCTCTAGCTTACCAGCCAAAAGGAAGCGACCCGCGCGCAGGTCTAAAAACAACCGCAGAATATTACGGCCGAAGACATGCATGGCGACAAACCATAAACACCGGCAGATCCAGATTACCTCGAGAAAAAATTCCAGGCGGCCGCTCAGGCCGAGTATTGCGTGTCCCACATGCTGTAAAAGGACGACGTGCACATCCTCCAAAACCAGAAACAAAAATAATTGAACAAATAAACAAAAAAGAAAAAAACAAAGCAATCAGAAGCGCATTAGCCTCTTCAGCGAACACTTCACTTGTTTCAAAGAAACACTTAACTACTCACTCGCTCCCATTTGTATTAACTGACGATTTTGAAAACTTGAAAAAATCAAAAGACGTTGTAAAAACGCTAATTGCAATTGGACTTGGTCCAGAATTGCAACGCGTTGAGAAAAAAGCAAAACGCACAAGCGGAATGAAACGATTGCGCGGCCGCGGAAAAGTAGTTGCCCGCAGTGTGTTAATAGTTACTTCAAAGCCAAGCGATTTAACAAAAGCAGCTAGAAACCTAGCTGGAGTAAACGTCGCATCAGTAGATAAATTAAATGCTGTGTTACTCGCGCCAGGCGGAGTGGCAGGAAGATTAGTACTCTGGACAAGAAGTGCAGTGAAAAAACTCGGAGACGAAGCACTTTATTATTAAAAGGTATTTGACATGCTATTAAAACCAATCACAACTGAAAAAGCAATAAGTGGAATCGAACTCCGCAATGCACTTACATTTCAAGCAGACAAAACTGTTTCGAAAACTGAACTCAAAGCAGAAGTAGAAAAAGAATATGGCGCAAAAGTAAAAAGCGTCAATACACAAATTACGCCAAAAGGAGTCAAAAAAGCAATTGTTATATTCAAAGACAAAGGAAAAGCAGCTGAAATCGCTGCCAAATTAAAGCTGGTATAAAAATGGGTAAACCAATTATTGCACAGAGAAAAGGAAAAGGCTCACCAGCCTACGCTTCCCCCTCACACAGATATGTCTCCAAAGTAAAATACCCTCATTACATTGAAAATTTAGCAACCCCTATACGCGGACAAGTAGTTGACTTAGTCGACGACCCAGGCCACGGCCCACTTTTAGCTAAAGTAATTCTAGAAGACGGCAAAGATTTTTACAACTTAGCTCCAGAAGGAATGAAAATTGGCGACGAATTTTCAATTGGAACACAAAAAACTAGCCTTGGCAATATCGTTCCATTATCCGCACTAGTAGAAGGTACTCCTATTTACAATATTGAATTACGCCCAGGCGACGGCGGAAAATTTGCCCGCACTTGCGGTGCAGTTGCTTATGTTGCAACAAAAGACGAAGACAAAAACACAGTTGAAATTCGCTTTGCTTCACGCAAAGTCAAAACACTTCTCGGCAGGTGCCTAGCTACTGTTGGCATAGCAAGCGGTGGCGGCAAAAAAGAAAAACCATACAAGAAAGCCGGCAACAAAATGCGGGCAATGCTTGCAATTGGCAGAGAATGGCCCAAAGTCCGCAGGTCAGCAATGTCTGCATACAACCATCCATTTGGAGGCAAGTCATTCGGCAAACCAACTACAGTTTCACGTTCAACTCCACCAGGCAGAAAAGTTGGACACATAGCTGCAAAGAGAACTGGAAGAAAACGCGGAGGATCGCTTTAACAATGGCAAAGAAATTTACATTCAAAGGAAAATCAGTAGAAGAACTCAAAGCAATGCCTCTAGCTGATTTCCTAAAGTTAATTCCAGCACACCAACGCAGGACACTTGAACGAATGTCTGCAAAAATAAAACACTTTTTAGAACACATGCGCCAAAAGAAAGCAAAAGGCAAAAAATTACTCAAGACACACATGCGCGAAATGGTCATCTTACCAGAAATGCTTGACTTGGAGTTTATGGTATACAATGGCAAAGAATGGGCGCGAGTAGTAATTCAACCTCCAATGCTTGGAAAAAGACTTGGCAACTACGCAATAACCACAAAATTAGTTAAACACTCAGGTCCAGGAGTTGGAGCAACTCGAGGAAGCAAATCAGTAGAACTCAAATAGTGAAAACACAAAAATGGGATTGTACAAATATTCACACAAAGAAGCAGACGAAAAACAACTAGCGAGAGCACAAATGCACGACGTCAACGCATCTTACAAGGACTTCACTCAAGTGCTAGCTGCAATTAAAAACAAAAACATTGCAGATGCAACGCAAATACTAAACGAAGCAATTTCAATGAAAAAAGCAATT
>JAHFHC010000002.1:0-13195 GCA_023247085.1 Microcaldota archaeon
GCAAAAAATGAAAATTGAAGCAATTCCTGCTAGCTATCTTGTGCTTGAGCCCGGCAGGGCAGTTGGTTGGATTGGTAATGCCAATTTAGTCCCACGAGACAGGCCTGATTTAGCATACGCTTGTGCCCTAGCATCAAAATACATGGGCGCGCACGTTGTGATAAGTGATTCAGGCAGCGGCGCAAGCGACCCCGCTCCGATTGACGTTATTGCGGCAATGGCAAAAGCATGTGGCGATGACGTATTCTACGTTTATGGCGGCGGAGTAAAAAACGGCGACCAAGCAGGGGATATAATCGCAGCAGGCGCACATGGCATCCAAATCGGAACTGCTTTTGAAAGTGGCAATATAACTGACAAAATAAAGAAAATAAAAGCCGAAATGCTAGCCAGTGGAAAAAAGAGAATTTAAAAAAGTCTTTTTATACTTGGGTCGTCTTGTTTTCTTTTATTGAGTTAGTTTCATGCTTGACTTTTCTGCTTTTGTCTCTTCATCTCTCCTAGCACTGGCGCTTGGTGCACTCATTGGCTTAGAACGCGAACGCACTAGTTCATCAATTGTTGGACTACGCACATTTGCGTTTGTTTCATTTCTTGGTTTTATGGCCACGCTTATTGGCAACGTAGTTAACTTTACTCCGGTTGTAGCCGCAATTGGTTTTATTGGCTGTCTAACTTTTGCTTTTCTCTATTACTATTTTCGCTCTTTTCACGAAAAGGCACTCCCGGGGTTGACAACTGCATTATCGGTTCCACTCACTTATCTACTTGGCGTTTTAATCGGGCTTGGCTACAGCATAGAGGCAGTTACAAGCGCAATTGCAATTGCTTTATTGTTAGTTGAACGGCAAAAAGTCCACGCAGTTGTCAAAACCGTTACAGTTAGTGAAATAATCGATGGGTTGATATTTGCAGTAATAGCTTTTGTCCTGTTTCCCCTTCTTCCAACAGCGCCACAAGTGTTTCTGGGCTACGTACTTGATTTGCAACTAGCTTGGAAAATAGTTGTAATCGGTTCCCTATTGTCGTTCGGTGCGCACTTGTTGACTAAATACTTGCATGGTCGGGGTGCAATTCTCGCTGCGTTTTTTGGCGGCGCAGTTTCTTCAATTGGTGTAATTTACTTATTTTTACAAGAGTCAGTCAAGCGACCGGGGGTTATTCGACTTGCATTAGTTGCAAGCAGCGCAGGCGCCTATTTAGCAGACTTAGTGTTTTTGCTATTTCTTGCTCCAACTTTGTTTGAAGTTGCTGGCTTTCCAATTGCGGTTATTGGTATTATTCTATTGGCATTTACCTTTTTCTACAAGCGCGGCACTGAGCTTGCAGACGTGACGTTTTCTAAGCCGCTTTCACTTGCATTTGTAGCTGAATTTGCTGTACTTTTCTTTCTTGTTAAATTTCTTTCAGATTTCTTAACGGCCTACTTTGGCCAAACTGGATTATTTTTCTCTTCATTTCTTGGTGGCGTAGCAAGTTCATCGGCGGTTTTTGCATCTACAATTGCCTTATTCTCGCAAGGCACAATTACTTCTAAACAAGCAGCGCTTTCTCTTTTGATTGGGCTAACTGGAAGCATGCTCGTGAAAACACTTCTAGTTGCCTATAAATTAAAATGGCGTGACCCAGTAAAAGTATTTGCCCCGGCGGTTATACCGCTCGCTGTTGGGTTTATAGTATTTTTACTTTCATAATTTATTTCAATGATTGAAATAGATGGCTCAACTGGAGAATCTGGCGGTCAAATTCTGCGAACCGCATTATCACTTGCGTGCATAACTGGCCGGCCATTTTCAATAACCAATGTCCGGTCAAAGCGACCAAAACCCGGCTTACAGCCACAACACTTAATGTGCGTAAAAGCGTTGGCAAAAATAAGCAACGCAGAAGTTCGCGGAGACGCGCTCGGTTCACAAACCCTTGAATTTTGGCCAGGCGAAATCGAGTCAGGCGAATACTCTTTTGACATAGGCACCGCTGGCTCAATTACGTTGCTTGCACAATGCCTCTTACCCGTACTTGCAAAAGGAGATTCAAAAAGCAAAGCGGTTTTTCGCGGTGGAACTCACGTGCAATACAGCCCAGTTGTCGAATATTTTTCTGAAGTATTCTTACAAACCCTTTTTCAAATGAAACTCGACGCGGCCTTTAAATTAACTAAAGTTGGTTGGTTTCCAGTTGGCGGTGGGGAAGCTGTGCTTGAAGTAGCCCCAAGCGAATTTTCATCGATTCAACTAGCAAAAAGAAAACAAGCAACTCCAGTTGTTTCAGTGCATTCTATTTATTCTCAATTACCCGCAACGGTTGGTCAACGGCAACTTGACTCAGTATTTACGTCAAACATTCCAAATGTCGTAAAGAAACTAGAAGAGAGAAAAGCAAAGTGTCCTGGAACGTGCGTATTCATCAAAGCCGATTATGGAAATTGCCTTGCTGGATTTTCATCTCTTGGAGAAAAAGGAAAGCCCGCCGAAACAGTTGCAAAAGACGCAGCAGAGCAATTCAAAGCATTTAACTGCATAATGAATGCGTGTGTTGACCCACACTTAGCAGACCAATTACTGTTATATGCTGCTATTTCTAGAGGCAAATCCGCTTTTACGACAAGTGAATTAACCCAGCATTTTGAAACAAACGCTTGGGCGATTTCGTGCTTTTTACCAATAGAAGTAAAAACGCAGAGAAAAGCCGAAGGCTCAGGAACTTATTTTGAAGTAACCGTCAGAGGAAAATAAATAGAGTAATAGCATTGAGATAAAGCAAGTGAATTACTAGGCTAACTAAAACGTATGGAACGAACCTCGGTAAATTTTTATACACTGGAAAAGTTTTTTCGCCTGTTTTTTGTTGAATGACTTTCAATTTTTCAACTTGATTTTTGGTCAGTACTTTTTCCAACTTGTATTGTTCAACCAACTTTTTATCTAGATTTTCTAATGCTAGAATATCTTCATCTTCAATTTCAGAAACCCGCAATTGTTTTACAATTATCTCTTGCATCACTTGTCTTCGCGTTGAAACCGCAAAAATTACTGCTGCAAAAATAATTGCGAGTATTACAAATTGCAATATTGAAAATTCTACTGCTGCGGATTTTATTTTAAACCAGAAAAAAATAAATCCAACTGATGCGGTTGTTGATATTGCTAAGATGAGGTTGTTTGGCTGCCACAATTTCTTGCTTTTCCATAACTTATGCGCATAGCCTATGCTGCTTCCAACAAGTGCCAACATTGACGCCGTAATAACAATTGAAAGGACGAATGGTACAATTTGTGCTATTTGCGAGTATGCTGTTGATTGCACAAGTGGAGTGGCGTTGATGTACTTTGCAAATTCAATTGCTGGAAATGGGAGCAAAGTGTGCAAGGCAACAAATAACAGGGAATCACCTAAACCAAACTGGCCAGTTCTATATGCGTAGTAGCCAATTGCTCCAATTGCAATTACGCCTCCAATTGAAAATAAAATGAACTGATTGTCAAATGTAAGCAAATCAAGTATGGCGCCTATGGCTATCATTGCATAAACTATTTTTTCTTCAATAAAACTAGTTTTGTGATCTTGATACGCCAGAATAGCTGTTCCAATAAGTGCAACAACTATTCTAAGTAATTCAAAATTAAGCAGCATAGCATCCGTTAAGCTCTATAAATATATTAGCGTTGTTTTAGTGATTTTTCTTCTTGCGCGTGTTGACCCCTTGTTTTGCAGAGCTTATCCTTTGCCCATTCCGCCGAGTTTTGACAAATCAAAACCTGCAGGCAATTTTCCCGACAAGCGTTTCATTAGCCCCTTGTTTTTCTTTGCGCCTGACATGAACTTGTTAATCATATTAAACTGGCGCACTAATTCGCGCACTTCATCTGCTTTTATTCCCGCTCCTTTTGCAACCCGCTCTTGTCTAGCTTTGCTAGTCATTAAATCTGGATTTTGCCGTTCTGCTTTTGTCATACTTGCAACTGCTATTTCAAAAGTTTTTAACTTCTCTTCGCTTTTTGACAACATGTCGTCGGGTATATCGTACATTCCCAGCATTTGTAATATTTGTTTCATTGGCCCCATTTTCTTCATTGAACGCATTTGTGCCATGAACGACTCGTAGTCAAGCTTGCCTGTTTCCATCACTTTTTGCATTGCTTGCCCATCGCTTGCCTCTTTCACCTTATGCAAGAGCGACTCTAAATCAGCAAATCCAACTAAGCTTGCTACAAACTTCTTTGAATCAAAAACCTCTAAAGCATCTGGCTTTTCGCCTGTACCAATAAACGCTACTTTGCTTTTTGAAGCATGCACTGACGAAAGCGCCCCGCCTCCTTTTCCACTACCGTCCATTTTCGTGACAATTACGCCGCTAATTGAAACATATTTAGAAAACTCTTGAGCTTGCTTGCCAGCAACTTGGCCAATGTCCGCGCTTACAACTAAAAATGCGTCAGTTGGCTTAAACTTTTCATTTATAACTTTCAATTCGTGTGACAGTTCCGCATCGAAACCACTTCGGCCAGCTGAATCATAAACAATTACGTCGCATTGCCTGAGTTTGTCAATCCCCTCAATTACTATTAACTCAGCACGTTGGCCTTTGTTTCCGTAAAAGTCACACTTAACTTGCTCTGAAAGTTGCTTAAGTTGTTCAAAAGCCGCTGGCCGGTGAACGTCCCCGCAAATAACCCCCACGCGCAGGCCTTGCTTTTGGTAAAACTTAGCTAGCTTTGCAATTGTAGTCGTCTTGCCTGCACCATAGAGACCGCACATCAAAATGCGTTGACCCTTTTCAAATTTTGGCTCAAACTTTTCTCCAAGCAACGCAACAAGTTCATCGTAAACTATTTTTGCAATGTGTTCCCGAATCGCTAAACTCTCTATTTTCTTTTCAGCAAGCGTTTTTGCCTCTACATTATTACAAATTTGTTTAACGAGCTTAATCTCAACATCATTAGCGATCAAAACCCGCTGGAGTTCCTTTACAAGTTCCTTCACCGCAACCTCATCTATAATAGCCGCGCCGGTTACCCTTGCTAGTGCCTTTCGAATCCCTTGACCTAAATCCATAACTAAAAATTAGCCTCCCGAAGCCATAAAACCATTTCACTTATCGCTTTTAGGCTCTCACAATTTATTCAACTTAAACGGCGTCACCATTGCCAATGCGCTTACAGCCAATGCCCAAACAGTAAACATCGGTAAAAACGCGTTTACTAGCAAAACTATTAATGCCGCAAATGGAGTTGGCAACCCCCAAAAATACCGTTTGTCTTTTTGCAAATTAAACCAAGCTAACCGCAACAACCCAGTACAAGCGAATAACGCACTTGCAATTGTCAAAAACACATCTGGCGAAAGCTTCATCGCAACAACCGTTGGCGCAACAACAAAAGAAACCGTATCTGCCAACGAGTCCAACTCTTTGCCAAACTCATTAGTGGCTTTTGTCCTCCTCGCTACTCTCCCGTCTAGAAAGTCAAACAACACAGCTGGAAAAATATAAAGCCAAGCAAAACCTTGTCCAGAAATCGCAAGTGAAATGCCCACTATGCCACATAATGCATTGCAAAGTGTCAATAAATCCTTTGAACCAAGTTTTTCCATCGTGTTTAAAACATTGTTTTTATACAATTAAAACAGTAGCCCCAACTTACTAGGGGATAAAAGGGCCTATAGCTTAGCCTGGCGAACACCTATCTTCCTTATGAATAATGGGATGAAAGGGAATTCGGGCAATTGGAGCGCCAGTCTTATAAGACGTCAACAGAAACCAAAAACGCTGTTGTAGCTCCAAGTTAACTGGTGGTCGTGAGTTCAAATCTCACTAGGCCCACTTTTTATTTAACGTATGAAAATAACACGAAAGTGTCGTTTGGATTAGTGTAATAACAAAGCCGACTATAAACCGCGGACATATATATATAAATCTTAGTCGGTTTTATGTTTGCTATGTCAAAATCTAAACATAGTGAAAAAAGTAAAAAGCATGGTTTTTGGAAGAAGACTCTTTTTGGCGTTTTTGTAGTTCTGCTCGTTGTAGTAGCTGCAAATGTTTTTCAAACACAATCTAGTTTAACTGGATATCCTGTATACTCTCGCTCATATATTGGCGAAGCTGGAGGGGTGTCGCCAGTTGGTTTACATGATTTTGTAATCACGATGGAGAATCGCACTTTGACCCTTGACGGAGCGGTAAGAAATTTAACTTTACTGCGTTTGTTAGGAGCGAACAATACTTTGCGGTTAGAAAATGGTTACCAAAACTATTTCCTCTATGTGGTAATAGATTCTAGAGATAACCCTTTATCTTATACGACATCTTACATTGGTCGTGTGGTTTACTATAATTACACTGCAAACCAGTGGAAAACGTTATCACTTTATAGAGACGGCGTACGCTATAACAATATTCTCAATACCACTTCCCCGCGTAGAGGATTTGGAATAACTTACATTACAAATAATTTAACAAACGCAAGAACGCCAACAGCGCAAATACTTGTAAGTGGTACGATTAATCCTGGTAACTACTTTAGTGGAAACCTTCAAGTGATAGATGGCTTTAATGCAACTGCGTTTAACTCTACACTCGGCCAAGGTGGGACGTGGGATATTCCGTTTTCAAAAGTGGGTTTAGGAGCCACAAACAACACGTCCGCGAACTATTTGTATTATGACTCTGCAGTCGGACCTCAAAACAGCTGCTATGGCCCACACTGTGCACGAGTCAGCCCGCCAATTAGCTATACTGCGAATGTACGCTATTATAACTCTCCTGCTGGAGTAATGCTTGAAACTTTTAGTCGAACTCGAATTCAATTACGTGAAACTAGTTCGCCATTGAATTCATTTAAGTTTACTTGTACTGATTCAGACCCCGCGAACGATCCTTACATTGCAGGGAGTGTAAGTTTAGCAAATCCGCTAAATTTAAGTTCTGGCTACGCAGCGGGATATGACCGATGCATGTCAGCGAGCACCGCAAATGCAACAAATGAATATGTCTGTACAACTGGGTTAAGCGACAACCTTGACAACAATGGATGTGGAACTAGTTCCAGTGCATTGAGCAGGTCAACTAACAAAGCCGCTTACAACGCTGCACTTCCAAGAACTTGGAAAGAAGTATCTGACTCTGACTGGAGTGCGCTTGGACTTGGATCTGCCGGAACTGTTGGCGTTATAGGTTCGTCTACCGCCTCTTCAACACAACGCCAATTCTTGGAAGTTTTCTCAAAAACTCAATATGACGACCAACAGGATTCTTATGTTGCAAATGGAATGGAAGCAATGTGGAGAACGACTTTTTCAGCTCCACTTCCAATGTGTGCTGACACTTCGAAGTCATATGCCGCTTGTGATGCGTCTGATAAAATAGACGCAACTTCTGCACCAACTATAATCACTATCCTTGGTTACTCGTGGGTAGTTACTGGTGCAGCAATGACTGGTACAAATGCGGCAATTAGTTCACTAAACGTTGGAAAGGCCTATTTAGTGAGAAAGACGCTCAGAGTCGGTGAAGAAACAGCAGTTGCTGGCACTCCGTTTAAGATAAGAGTTGACCAAGTCAATGCTCCGGCTGGGGTAAGTTCACTACCATCTTGTAATATAGTGATTTCAGATGCAACGAACCGTTCAGTTCTAATAACAAGGGATCGAGACAGTCCAGCGGTTAAGGTAACTGAACTTGGAGACATCTACGTTAAAGTGAGTGCAATTGGTTACTCTGCAGCAGCAGGGGCAATTAACACTTGTGAAGTGTCAGCTTACTCTGACTCAATCACATTGTCCAACAGTACAATTAATCAAACCCTTTATCCAAACTGGAAAGCAGTACTTGATTCAAACAATAGGTCGGGAACTCAAGGTTTGTCTGATTTGAGAATTTACAATGACAACTGGGTCTACCCCTCAACTGGCAACATCAAAGCCAAGCCAGGTGACAAGTTCACGATGGTTAATGGTTTAACCTCTAATGCGAGTTATGTGCTTGAATTCAGGGGCTCTGACTTAAAGCCAGCTGACTTTGACACTTTGACTGTTAGTGAAGATGAGGGATTCTCAGCCACTATTGGAGGCACTGCTGGTGAATGGGCTGCTCTTAAGTTCTGTTCTAATCGAACTGATGCATTTAGGTTTGGAACTGAAAACGTGCGGTGTGTAAACTTGATAACCAAGAACAAGACTAGCCCCGGGTCTAACAATAACTACACTGGGTACGTTGTGTACCAAAACTCGTCTGGAACCTGGGTAAATGCATCTGGATCTGATGTCACTAGGACATTTTACAACTCCACTCGTGGAGCTAACTTAACTGTTGTTCTACCTTTGTATTACTATGGGGCTGGAGGCGGGTCAGACACAAGCGTCCGAATCAACGTAACTTTTGATGGAATGTCAAGTGGAAAGGGTGACTGTGTTACGAAACCGCGCGGTTGCTCTGCCTTTATGGGCAGCGGTAACTATGGCTGGAACTACACTAGGTTAATCATCCAGATTCCTGAAATAGATAATGAAAGTACGAGTTCAGTAGCTGGATCTGGCATTTGGACTACGTATTACCTTTTTGACTCAGCAGCAGGTGCTGCAGGTAACTTCAGGGACGCAACTGCGGATGGTACAACTACCAACAGGAACGTTAACTACACTGCAAACGCATTTGGAATTGTATTCAATTCAGAACCACCTTACTGTAGCGTAAGGGGTTCATGTGTTGAAGCAGCTGGGCATGGTGCAAGTTCATTCATCCTTAAGTACGCAACTCGCCTTGGAAAGGCAGTATACGTGCTACGCAAGATAGCGAGCACCGTAAATGCAACAACAACTGCAAACGCAATGATTACTCAAAGCGCTGATTGCAATGCCTTAACACAACTGCCGCAAGTTAACTATACTTCGGTTATGTGTCCAACTTCGCTATGTAACGCTGCAAATACTGCTTGCGCTCGATAGTAACTATTGGTGAAACCAGCCGGTGGAGGGCGGGTGCATCATCTAGCGTTTATTATTGGGTTTTTTATTTATTCAAACGCTAGTTTACACTATGTGTGTGCGTTTCCTGAAGGGATTGTTAGAAAATGAATGTTGAAAAAATAGCAATGCAGCGGTGCAGTGAATTACTAGTTCTTGCCAAGCAAATGTGGAAAAAAGATAGTGTGCTATCAAAGCGTTACGTTCAACTAGCGCGTAAAATAGCGATGCGGCATAGGTTAAAACTAAGGCGGCGAACGTTTTGCAAAAAGTGCAACGCAATTTTCATATTTGGAGAAAACGTAACTAGCCGCACTTCAAAAAAAGAAAACGCTGTACTATGGAAATGCAATTGCGGAAACGTATTGAAATTTCCTATAAAGCGCAAGTAACCTTTTTCGACTCTTGGCTGAGCGAAGTGTTAAATACCCTTTTCTTTCTTTTATAATCTGCCAATTTACTAGAAAAATTGTTCGCCGTGGCTGGCGAAAATGTAAAAAGATAGGAAAACCCATCCGTTTTCAATTTGATTTACTCGAACAAGAGGATTTTTTGAATGTCAGCTTTAGATGTTAATGCAAATGATTTAATTGCAAAAGTAGCGCAGGCTTTGAAAGCAAATCACAAGGATACTATTGTCCCCCCTGCTTGGGTTAACTTAGTTAAAAGCGGGGCTCACAACGAACGCCCGCCTCAAGAGCCGGACTTCTGGTACTTGAGATGCGCTTCACTTCTTTACAATTCTTACAAATATGGTTCAATTGGCGTACGCGAAATGCGCAGAAAATACGGTGGAAGAACCCAGCACATTGTAAGTCGAAGTCACCACAGGCGAGCTGGAGGAAAAATCATTCGTTTAGCATTTCAACAACTTGAAAAATCCGGTTTAATGAAACTAGAAAAAGCAAAAGTACAAAAAGAACCGTCAAAGCCAGTTTATTCTGGTAGAGTAATTTCCAGTAAAGGTAAATCTTTGCTTGATAAAACTGCAAAGGAATTAACGAAGTGATGTAATCTTGCAAGATGAAGAACAACTTGCAAAAACCAAGTCGGTCAAAGAAGCTGAGCTTAAAGTTCAACTTGCTTTGAAAGCGATACTTCAAGACAATGCGATTCAACGCTTGTCATTAATGCGAATGTCAAACGAGTCGCTGTACAATCAAGTTGTTTCATATTTGTTTTCCCTTTATAATTCGGGAAGAATAACGAGTAAAATAAGCGAAGAGCAATTGAAGCGCATTGCTTCAACTTTCTTGCAAAACAAGCCAGAAAGTAAAATCACAAGAGTTTCAAAATAAAATACTGAAAGGATAATGCTAAAATAATAGCGAATAAGAACAATAGAAGTAGTGAATTAAAATGTCTCGATATAAAACAAGTGAATTAAAGGCCAAACTCTCAAAGGCAATGAAGCAAAACCGGAGAATGCCAGTATTCGTAGTTGCCAAGACAAAGCGCAAGGTTACTTATAACCGAAAAACGCGTAACTGGAGACACAAGAAACTCCAATTGAAAAAGTGATTTTAAGTTTATGACTGAACAAGCTGCTCAAGGATTACAAAAAGGAAAAACAGAAGAAAAAGATGAAAAGGAAGCTGTAGCGCCCGTTGAAAAAACAAGCGAAAAGGCTGAAGTAGTTGTAGTGAATAGTCCTGATAAGCTTGAGGCAGTTGCTAAAAAAGTTAAAGAAAGACTCGCTGCTAAAAAAGCCGAGCAAAATGCAATTGAAAGAACAACCGGTGTGAAAAACGCTGAAAAAGCTGAAGTGAAGAAGCCTGAAGAAAAGAAAGTTGAAGTGAAAAAGCAAGAGGAAAAGAAGCCAGAGGTAAAGAAACCTGGAGAAAAGGCAGTTGACTTGAATAAGGTTGACTCCAAGAAAGTTGAATATGTTTTACAGCGTAAAGCGGTTGTTCCACTTCTAAAAGCTTATGCAAAGCCAGCTAAGAAACGCGCTCGTGCAGCTATTATACTTTTGAGAAAATTCGGCGCTCGCCATGGCAAAACTGCGATTGAAAACGTTAAGATTGACGAAAAACTCGCTTCTTTTATAAATAGCCGTGGTGCTAAAAAGCCACCAAAGAAATTAAAAGTCACGCTCCTTAAAGACAAAAGTGGCAACGTGAAACTCGTGCCAGCTTAAGAAACAGCTACACAGCCAAAACCGGAGTTGAGACTCGATTGTCGTTTCAAGTTGTAAAAATTGAAGTAAACCGTAACCCATTCATTGGACTATATTTAACCGCTTCTGACGACGCAGTTCTATGCTCTCATTTTGTGCCTGACAATTTATTGCGGTTAATTTCTGATGTTTTAAAGCCATCAAAAATCGTTCCAGTTTCAATCGCAGATTCGCATTTAACTGGAATTTATACTGCAATGAATTCAAGTGGTGTAGCTTTACCTGGATTTACAGATGACAAAACGTTGCATTTCTTAAAGCGAGAACTTGGCGTAAACGTTTGCAAAATAGACGATCGGTTTTCAGCAGTTAGGAGCAATGTGCTTGTAAATGACTCGCTGTGTATGGTTAATGCACACATGGCTAGGGCAGAGCATAAGAAACTAGCTGATTGTTTTGATGTGGAAGTTATTCCAATCAAGTTTGGTCGGGTGTCTACAATAGGTGCAGTTAATGTAGTTACGAACAATGGCGTGCTTGCTTATAATGACGCATCTGAAAATGAATTACAATTGCTTTCAAAAGCGTTTAAATTCAAAGCAATTCCAGCTACTTGTAACTTTGGAACACCAGCCACTTCATTTGGCGTAGTTGCCAATAAAAACGGCGCTTTAATAGGAAGTAACTCCACTGGATTCGAAGCTGGCCTTGTTTACGAAGCACTTTCAGGAGAACAATAAACGACACAGAGAACATCAAATATGCAAACCAAATCCAATAATCGACCAAACGATAAATCTGAAAAACCAGCTAGTGATGACTATGCTGACCAGTTCGATAATGCATCTGATCAAAGAGAATTACAAATGCAATTTCAATACTTAACTTCACAAATTGAACAAGCAAAGCAGCAATTCACTGAATTAAAAGTGGTTTTGGAAGAGGCACAAGAGACTCTACTTGCACTTGCAGAACTTGAACAGAAGCCAGCTACTACGATGACTTCGCTTGGCTCAAGCATTTTTGTAAAGTCCGCAATTTCTCCTAATTCGGTTATTGCCCCAATTGGAGCAAATGTTTATTGCCAAAAGTCAATTACTGAAGCAAGGCAAATAGTTGAAATGCAAGCCAATAAAGTGAACCAGCTTACTGTAAACGTAGAAAAGGCATTAACGCAAATGATGCAAGCAAGACAACAAATAATTCAACAAGCACAACAAACTCAAAATCAATAAACCGCAAGTAAAACTTTTTGTGTTCCAAAGAAGAGTGATCGAAACTAATGTTTGGCTTCTTAAAGAAAAAAATTGCCGATTTCGTACAAACCGTCAGCACAAGTGCAAAGTCACTAGTAAATGAACCGGCAACTGAAAATTCCACACTAGCTACGCATAATGTTGAACAAAAACCTGAAGAATCGTTCCTACCACAAGTGCAATTGCCAATAGAAGAACAACCACATAGAAGCGAACCGTTACGCGAAGAAAAACCCGTAGAACAATCACGTGAAAAGTTGCCTGTTGCACAATCGGTTAAACCACATGGGGCGGTTGTTACGCCAAAAACTTCAACTGTGCAACCGGCAGAAAAACAAGAGGCACAAAAGCCACAACCGCCAAAGCCTGTTCAAAAAACAAAACCAGTTGAAAAATCACTGCCTTCGATTGTTTCCGAAGTTGAGCTTAAACCAAAATCATCTGTTTCTCCTCCAATTCAGCCACTTCAAGCAAAAACGGTGGATAAGCAAGAAAAAACTTTTGCGCCGCAAGTTAGCATCTTTAAAAAAATCACCGGCATTTTTTCAAGTGACGTTGAATTAACTGAAAAAGATGTTGGAAACGTTTTTGATGATATGGAACTTTCTTTGCTTGAAAGCGACGCTTCGCTTGACACCGCGCAATTTATGGTCAGCGACTTACGCTCCAGATTAATCGGCAAAAAGATTCAGAAGAATAAACTAAACGACTATGTGCAAGCCGCTGTGCACGATTCTTTACTCAACGTTTTTGCTAATTCAACTCCCCCTAGTGCATTTTTTGAGTTAGTTGAACAGCATAAAAAAACAAGCGAGCCACTAGTTGTACTTTTTGTTGGCCCGAACGGCGCTGGAAAAAC
>JAHFHC010000002.1:13205-99682 GCA_023247085.1 Microcaldota archaeon
AAACTAGCTCACTTGTTAAAGCAACGCGGTATTAGTTCAGTGATCTCTGCATCTGATACGTTTCGTGCAGCTGCAATTCAACAAAGCGAACACCACGGTGAAAAAATTGGGGTAAAAGTAATCAAGCATGATTATGGTTCAGACCCAGCAGCTGTTGCATTCGATGCAGTTTCACATGCAAAAGCAAAGAAAATTGACGTAGTGCTAATTGACACAGCCGGACGACAAGAGACAAATGTCAACTTAATTGAAGAGATGAAAAAAATATCGCGTGTAGTGAAGCCAGATTTAAAGATTTTCATTGGCGAAACACTTGCGGGTCACTCAGTTATTGAACAAGCCAAGAAGTTCCACGAAGCAATTCAACTCAATGGGCTAGTACTTACAAAATTAGACTGTGATGCAAAGGGGGGCAACTGCCTTTCAATTGCACACGATTTATCCATTCCAATTTACTTCGTTGGATTGGGCCAAGAATACAATGAATTAGTCGAGTTTGAACCAGAACTGCTTGTATCAAGGATATTAGCCGCTTGAGAGAGATGCAATTCTCGAATTTTTTTAATGAACCGAATGGTTTTAAGTTTTGTCAACCTCTAATTTCTAGGTCGAATTTACATGCGTTTACTCCAATTACACTGTGACTACGTTGAATACAAGGCTAATAAGCCTGCTTTCAAAAGTGCTGAAGAGATTACAGAAGAGGAAAAAAAAGCAAAGAAAGTGAGCAACGCGCTTGTTGTATTCACAACCGTAGAAGCCGGAGACAATGAAGAAGTAGTCGCAAAAGCTACATTGGATATAAAAAAGCATTTTGGTGAAGTTAAAGCAGATTCAATTGTAATTTACCCTTACGCTCACCTTTCAGCTAATCTAGCTAAGCCAGCTGAAGCAATTCGCTTACTTTCACTATTGCACCTTGAAGTGCAAAAGTTCAACGCATCTGCTGTACGCAGCCCATTTGGCTGGTACAAGGCATTTGAGCTCAAATGCAAAGGTCATCCTTTAGCTGAATTATCAAAAACTATTTCATTTGAAACCGGCGGCGCAGCAAAGAAAATAGCTGGGAGCGGTGCATTGATTGAAACAGAAATCACTTCCGCGAAGCCGGGTCAAGCAGTTGAAACGGTTGTTTCAGATTCGCTTAAACAAGAAGCAGCTACAAAAAGCGTTTTTTACGTGTTAACCCCCGAAGGCGAAGTGATTCCAGCTGATAAGTTTGACTTCAAAAAACACAAGGATTTAAAGAAATTCATTGACTATGAAGTCAAAAAAGTAAGGGTTTACGCAGAAGAGCCTCCACATATCAAATTAATGAAAGAACATGCTCTCGTGAATTATGAACCGGCTAGTGACCAAGGCAATTTTCGCTGGTTACCAAAAGGCTTAACTGTCAAAAAACTCTTGGAACGCCACGTTACTAACCTAATGCTTGACTATGGCGCAGTTCAAGTTGAAACCCCCATAATGTACGACTACGAACACCCTGCATTGAAAAAATACCTTAACCGCTTCCCAGCGAGACAGTACGTTGTCAAAAGCGATGAGAAAGAGTTTTTCTTGCGTTTTTCAGCGTGCTTCGGTCAATTTCTAGCGGTACACGATGCGGTTGTATCTTACAAGAATTTGCCTTTTCGCATTTACGAATTAACCCATTATAGTTTCCGCCGTGAACAAAGTGGTGAATTAGCTGGGCTAAAGCGCTTGCGAGCATTTTCAATGCCAGATATGCACACCATGTGCGCGGATTTTGAACAAGCAAAAGAAGAATTTGAAAGACAATACCGCTTATGCGCAGAATGGAATAAAGGGCTTGGAATAGACTTTGAAACTGCATTTCGAGCACAAAAAGACTTTTTTGAAGAGAACAAAAAATGGTATGTTGCAATGGCAAAACATATTGGCAAGCCAATGTTACTAGAGCTTTTCGACAAGCGATACGCTTATTTCATTACAAAGTTTGAAATGAACTTCATTGACAATGCAGACAAGGCAACGAGTTTAAGCACAGTGCAAATTGACGTCGAGAACAGCGAAACATTTGACTTAGCTTTTGTTGACGATAATGGCAAAAAACAACGCTTTACAATTTTACACGCGTCTATCCCCGGTGCAATTGAACGAGTCGTCTATGCACTACTCGAGCGAGAAGCAATGAAGATCAAAAGCGGCAAACCCGCTTCACTTCCAACTTGGCTTTCGCCAACGCAAGTGAGAATAATTCCCATTTCAGAAAAAGTTTCAAAATACTGTGAAGAATTAATCCAAACATTCACTCGTGCGGGCTTTCGAGCTGATTTTGACGATCGTAGTGAAACTTTACAAAAGAAAATCCGTGAAGCTGAACATGAATGGATTCCCTACATTTGCGTAATCGGCGAACGTGAGGCAGAAGCACACGCCATGTCAGTTCGAGTACGCGAAACTGGCAAACAAGAAAACTTCTCGCCATTGTCACTTATTGAAAAACTTGAAAAAGAAACAGTCGGTAAACCGCAAGAAAAACTTTCGCTTCCAAAACGCTTATCCTTGCGGCCAAAATTCTAATTTCACGAGAAAGATTTAAACAAATGCTAAAAGCAGTAATTTTCGACATGGATGGAGTACTAGTTGACTCACCAAAGTACAATAAAATAGCTTTTCAGCGCATAATGGCTGAACACGGAATAGCAATTTCAGATGATTATCATAAGCGTCACCTTGGGGCTTCATTCCGTGATACCATTGCTGATGTGGAAAAAACGCATGGCGTTAAGTTGCCGCCGTTGATGTCCCTTTCACAAAAAGCAACTGCCATGCAAATTGAATTTTTAAAAGCCGATTTAAAACCAAACCCTTTGTTAAAACACTTTTTGAGGGATATTAAAAAATCTGGTTTAAAGCTAGCAGTTGGCACAGCAAGCATGCGCTACCGCGCTGAAAAATTCCTTGAACTACTCGGCATACTAAACGAACTAGATGCGCTTGTAACTTCTGACGAAGTCCAGCACCACAAGCCTAGTCCGGATATTTACTTAGAAACCGCAAGACAACTTTGCGTAAAGCCATCAGAATGCATTGTAATTGAAGACGCACTTAGCGGAATTGCAGCTGCAAAGGCAGCTGGAATGAAAGTAGTTGGGCTAGTTACTCAATTCCACAGTGCAGCGGAGCTAAAAAACACTGATTTAGTAGTTGAAAGTTTAACTGAACTAAAACTAGATATACTAAAAAAATTGTTTTAGTTAAAAGCTTAATTTAACATCTTCAGTTGTCCCTAGAGCTGGCTTGAACATCTCCTTCTTTTCTAAACGCATTAACCCAGCAATCACTGAATCTGGAATTTGTTGAATGCGAATGTTAAACGTGTTAACTGAATCATTATAAAATTCACGTCGGTCAGCAATTGCGTTTTCTAATTCGCTGATGCGTCCTTGAAGTTGCTGGAAATTTTCACTTGACCTTAATTGCGGGTAATTTTCAGCAACTGCGAATAACTTGCCCAATGCGCCGGATAACAAATCGCTTGCAGCTGCCTTTGCCTGTGGGCCAGATGCATTTGCAACACTAGCGCGCAAGCGCGTAATATCTTCAAGCGTGCCCCTCTCGTGCTTCATGTAACCCTTAACTGTATCTAATAGTTTAGTAAGTTCAGCATTACGTTGCACAAGCAAAACATCGATATTAGCCCACGATTTCTCAATGTTATTTTTAAGCGCTACAAGCGAATTGTAAACGGAAAGCACGAAGAATACAATAACTAATGCAATTAAACCAAAGAATACGAGTGCGACTAACCCGAGTCCAAGCCCCCAAAACGCCATATGTTGAATCTTACCTCTCTACTTCTTACTTATTGTGAGTTTATAAAACCCTTTTATCAAATTAAAAACTTAAAAATTAAGTAACCAAAACTTATCGTGGTTAACATTAGCCCCGCTATTATTCCAATTTGTGCTCTTTGGTATAAATTCTTTTGTACGTCTTGTTCTTTTTTATCCGTTATGTAAAAAGTGTTGTCCCCTTCGCCTTGAGTTACTATTAAACTTGCTGCATTGTCAACTGTGCGTACTCCTGGTCGAATCTTAGCTGTACCAAGAACATAGCAATCGCCGTCAGGTGAAAGAAAATATTCAATATCTCGCCTTGAACCGTAATACTGTACTTTTTTTTGTGGGATGTCAATATCTGCCTTGCGGGGATCAACTTCAACTTTGCCAGTATCATCTTGCAAATAAAAATTTTCATACTCCTGATCAATTGAGGTTGTAATCCAGTGCCCGCCTTTTTCACTTCGGATATAAGTCTGGTGTTCTACTTTATAGTAAACGCATCCTTGTTTCGAAACCGGTGAAGTTAACGCTTTAATAGCAATTGTTTTTCCGTTTAGTTCAACTAACCCCGCAGCCATTGACCTTACTTTTGAAGTTGTTGTATCCGCAACTTTTTTGAACTTATTCCATTGTGTGAACCCGTAATAAAAAGCATAAATACCAATGAACACTCCAGCAACTGCGTACATTACAAATTCGTCAACAGAACTAGAGCTATAAGCTGTACGAAATAAGAGGAAAAGTAAATCCATAAAATAAGTTTCACGTTGTTGTTAAAAAATCTATTTGACATCCCGCTTTTGCGATATAGGTATATTATAAGTCATTTGCAAGTGGCGTTGCTTTCTAAGTTTTTCTCAACTGTTTTGTTTGCATAAATTGTACAATTGCTTCCAACTAATTTTCCGGGGTAAATTACAGCATTACATCCAATGTTGGTTTTTTCTCCAATTGTTGTGCCAAGTTTCTTTAGATGAGACGCAACTGTTTTTCCACTTATTTCAACGTTTACTTCGCTTTTGTCAAAACGCAAATTGGCAACTTGAGAACCTGCTCCAAAATTAACTTCCGGACAAATAATTGAATCAGTTATATGTGTAAAGTGGAGTGCTTTTACTCCTTTCATCAACACGCTTCGCTTGACTTCGCTGCTCCCAACAGCACATTTTTCTTCTAACGCACAATCTTTTAGCAACGCGTGTGGTCCAATGCTACAATTATCTCCAATGTAAACATTGCCTTCAATTCGTGAAGGTCCAACTACTTTTGAGTTTTTGCCAATATGCAATTTCCCCTTTACAACTACTGTGTTCTCCACATTAGCCCCCTTATCTTTTTTTTCTTTCATCAAATGTTCAAGTGCATATTGGGTTACGTCAAGTAAATTCCAGAAATAGCCAACGTCATTCCAATAACTTTCAAATGGAACTACTTTCAAAGTGTTTTCAGCTGCAAATAACGTAAGTGCATCTGTAACTTCATATTCGCCGCGTGGAGATAATTTCAAATTACGCAAGTAATCAAAAAAGGCAATTGGCACGCAATATGTTCCAGTGTTAATCTCGACATTTTGCGCAACTGGCGGTTTTTCAACAATGCGTATTAGTTTACCATTTTTCTCTTCTAGTACTCCATATTTTGAACCATCTGGAACAGTTTTACCAAGTATAAACGCGCCGTCAGCACTGTTTTGCGCAATTAAATCATAAATTTTTGGGTCAGAAAAAGTATCCGCATTTATAACCACGAACTTATCCGCCCCAATGTAAGGTTCAGTTTGAAGCACAGCATGACCAGTTCCCTTTTGTTCAGTTTGTTCAACAAAGATGATTTTATCTTTGTATTTTGAAGCGCTGAAGTGTCCAATTACGCTATCGCGGTGAGCGCCAATTACTATTATGATTCTATTGGCCTTATCATAAATTGCTTCTACGATCCATTCTAGCAATGGCTTTTCCAATACGCGTACCATAGTTTTGGCACAGTGTTCTGTAATAGGCCACAACCGCTTGCCATTGCCCGCTGCTAGTAAAACGTAGTCAATTTCGGTCATTTTGTTATTCAACCTCTTTTTGGGTCGATCGGCATATATTTGATTGTTCAAGCTATGCTCTAAGCTTCTATCTTTAATGCATGCGAATAATAATTACTTTGTTGCGTCAGGCTATTTTCTTCGCTTCTTTTTCAAATTGCTTCACATCTTCGAATTCGTTGTAAACTGATGCAAATCTAATGTATGCCACTTTGTCAACTATTTTTAGTTTTGCCATTACTTTTTCGCCAATCAACGCAGATGCAATTTCGCTTTCTCCATTTGCCTTAATTTCACGTTCAATTTCATCTACCAGTGCATTAATTTGATCTGCTGAAATTGGGCGTTTTTGACATGCACGAGAAACGCCACCTTTGAGCTTCTCCCTGTCAAACGCCTCTCTTCGCCCATCTTTTTTAACTACCATTTGCTCCATTTCCAAGCGTTCATAAGTAGTGAAGCGCTTTAAGCATTTTTCACATTCGCGCCTACGCCGAGTAGCGTCTTCACTTTCGCGCGAGTCAATTACGCGGGTTTCTCCTTCCTTGCAAAATGGACATTGCATATAATTTATTGGTAGGTAATTGGTTTTTATACCTCGTTTTCGCTTTTTCTTACTAATGATAAACTACGATGATTTTGCTAAGTTAGACCTTCGAATAGCTACTATTCTTAGCGCTGAAAAAGTAGAGAAGTCGGAAAAATTAGTAAAATTAGTCGTTAAAATAGGAGAAGAACAACGCACTCTAGTTGCAGGAATTAGCAAGTTTTACGATCCAGTTGAATTAGTCAACAAGCGTATAGTTGTGCTCGCTAATCTTGAGCCGCGCAAGTTAAAGGGAATAGAATCGCAAGGTATGTTACTTGCAGCAGAGTCACCCGAAGGTGAACTAGTGTTGCTAACTGCTGACAAAAATATTGCCGATGGGGCAAAGGTTGGTTAAAAATGAAGTGGAAATGCGCAATTTGTGGATTAACCGTGCTAGCTCTCCCGCAGTTTTGCCCGTCTTGTGGAGCTACTCCTGAAAAGTTTATAGAGCAAGGATAGCAATTTAAAACCTATACGTGCCTATTAAATTTGCAATTTAGAACATTAGTGAAGATAATATGAAATGTCAATCTTGTACAAAAGAAAACCATTACTTAGAAGTATGCAATTCTTGTGAAAAAATAGTCTGCAAAGCCTGTCAAAAAAGCTCTAGAACTGCAAACACCGCTGCTGGAAAAAAACAAAGGCTTGTAATTTGCCGAACATGCTGGGGTAAAATTCCAAGCAGAAAGAAGTTCTTAAGACCAGTAAACGTCTAAAAAACGCAACAACTCGTGTGTCATTTTACTACAAATGCTCTACTCTTAGTTTTACGCAGTTGTGATCCTGTGCTTTTCGCGAACAGCTTGAGCTGCTTCAAAAACCAGTCGCACTCTATTTTGATGTGCTGCCAATGCTTTGCTAACTAATTTAGGTAATTCCGGATGGATGTTAACTACCTTTCTACGCGCCAATAAGCGTAATTCAGCTCTCATTTTTGTAGGTAGCTGTAATTGTCTGCCTAAGTCTGCGTGTTTCATAGCATAAGCATCTATTAAGTTGAGTAATTGTCTTGTAATGCGTGTATGCTCTTGTGATTCGCGGGTTATATCTCTTGAATTTGCGCCAGTTTTTCTACCAGAAATAAGCGGTTTCAATAAAACTAGTCTTGGTTTCTTTTGATGTAAAGTATTAAACGCTTTTTCTAGCTTCATTAGTTCTCTTTCAGTTTGCCTTATGCGTCTATCTAGATTTTGTTGTGCTTTTGAGGTTACTTCGCTTTGCATATTATACTTTACTCAAAAATGGTTTAAAATACTCGCCGGCTGCGCTTTCATACCGTCATAGTTAAAATCTTTGACTCTCAGAATCATTTCAATAATTATGATTGATTTTATCCCGTGGGTGGAAAAGTATAGGCCAGCGAAATTAAGTGACGTAGTTGGCAACGAAAAGATCGTTGAACGCTTGCGCGCCTACGTTGAATCAAAAAACCTGCCCAATTTACTGTTTTCAGGTCCAGCTGGAAGTGGAAAAACAACTAGTGCATTAGCTTTAGCAAAAGAATTATTCGGAGAAGATTATCAAAACTCTTTTTTTGAGCTAAATGCTTCAGACGAGCGCGGCATTGACACTGTGCGTGGTAAAATCAAGGATTTCGCGCGTTCTATTCCAGTATCTGGAGTGCCCTTTAAGATCCTTTTACTTGACGAGGCAGATGCATTAACTGCAGATGCACAACAGGCATTGCGTCGAACAATGGAAAAATACGCGTCGAATACTCGTTTTATTTTAAGTTGTAATTATTCTTCTCGCATAATTGAACCAATTCAAAGCAGGTGTGCGTTGTTCCGCTTTTCTTCAATTTCACCAGATTCATTTAAACCGCTTGTGAACTCAATTGCCTCTAAGGAATCGCTTACTTTATCTGCCGACGCAGTTGATGCCATTGTAGAAATTGCAGATGGCGATGCTCGCAAGGCAATTAACTGCCTTCAAAGTTGCGCGTCTATTTCTCGTGATATAACTGTTGATGCGATTTACGGGGTTTCTTCACGCGCTAGGCCAAAAGAAATCGGCGAAATGCTTCAATTTGCAATAAATGGAAAATTTACAGATGCGCGTAAAGTGCTTGACAAACTCTTGTTTGAATACGGCATAAGTGGTGAAGATGTTGTAATACAATTGTTCCAAGAAATTAATCGCTCGACAATTGAAGATAAAACTAAACTATTATTAATAGAAAAACTCGGGGAGTGCGATTATCGCCTCAACCAAGGGGCAAATGACCGAATACAAATCGAAGCAATGCTTGCAGCTTTTGCTTTGCTAAAACCAAGCGGGGTTTAACGTTTTTTTACCATTCAACTTTATATCTTAAAAGTGCGGCTATTTTAAAGTCCTTAAACTCTTGACCCGCTTGGTCTTCGCTGTTGAAAATAGTTATCTTTGCGCCAAGTTGCTTAGCATCCGTTAAAGCCTTTTGTACAGCTTTATTTTTCCGTAATACTTCATCAAGCACTAGCAACTCTGAACACGCCCCGCTTAATACAAATTCACCCACTTTTTCACCGTAAACACATAGCCCGTCGTTACGCCCCAGGCTAGCTTTGAACTTTTCTAATGCATCGAACTCATCTTGTAGTTTTTGTTCAGTTAACAGTTTTTGCAATAACCCTTTTTTTAATAATTCAAAAACTGCAGAACGTTCAGCGCTGCTGGCATATTCATACACGACTCGCTTTGCAAGTTCCTTGTAATCGTGGTCAATGTATTTTTTCAGGTTGTCCTTTGCAAAACCAGGCCCAGCAATTAACGCCCTGCCGCCTGCTTTTGCTTTTTTGTCTAACTCGCTTGCAACTTCTTGAAAATATGCTTTGTTTTTCTCGTCAAAAGTTTTCGGGTTACGTTTATTTGCAGAATTGTTGATCTCAATCCCGAAGTTTATTCCCTTTGTCTCTAGTTCAGAGAGCATCGCTTTTTCTTCGTCAATAACTAGGATCGTTATTTTCAAGTGCTTGGAACGCTTCTTTGCCTCGTCAAGCATAGCTTCGTGAAATGGGGTAAACGTTTTTTTTACTGTTATTGTCTCGCCTATTCCTACATCTAGCGTGTGGTGTTCTCCGCGTGGGCAAATCTCTTCTGGTTCGCCATTCAAAATAGTGCCAGTTAAACGCAATTTGTTAGCAGCTTGTGCATATTCTACTTTTTCTACACTTATTTCAAGCTTCACTGGCTTTCGCTCAGCTGCACCTGGTCTACTAGCATCTTCTGGTTTCCATAACCTCAAGCTACGGCCATTCACAATGTCTTTTTCTTCAACGATTTTTTTCAAGTACCACAAGTCTTCCAAAGTTTGTGGCTCAACTTTAAGCTCCCCTTCAGTCTTGTCAAAACGAATAATTCGCATGTTTCCTTCACTTTATTTTTTCATTTTGTTTTTTCGCAGTTTCTTCGCCTTTTCTTCTTTCTCCTTCTTTTTTATCTCTTGCCACATTTTTTCAATTTCTTCAATCGTAGTTGCTTTGACGTTCCCGTAAACATGTGGATTACGCCGTTTCATTTTTTCAATGCTTTCTTGAATCACGTCGCCAATGTCAAACTTGCCTTGCTCTTTGGCAATCTCTGCGTAAAGAAGCACGTGGAACAGTACGTCGCCGAGCTCTTCGCGCAAGTTTTCCCAATCTTCTTTTTCAACCGCTTGCATTAATTCTTCAAATTCAGATTTGCTGTACTTTGGCACGTCGTGCAAAGTAAGTGCTTTTTTCCATTTGCACTTTTTGCGAAGCGTTCCTATAATTTCCACTAGCTCGTTGAACTTTTGCATTGTATCTCTCGACTAGATTAGAATTAGTTAGTTTTAAAGTTACTGGCACGTGCCTAGAGTTGCGTTTGACTCTTGCCTGCAGAACATGGCTGCTGGGCCTTCCCAATAGCATTTGCCTACTTTGCAATTTGCCCCAATCCCTTGCTGGTAGTCAACTGTTATTTTCCACTTGCCGTCAGCTTTACTAATTATGGTGGAGCTAGTAACCCTGCTGCTCTGAATACTGGTAGCGACGTAATTTTCAGCTATTTTCAAAACATCTGCATCGCTTAGCACCGGAGACTCGGCTTTTTTTGGAATTAACTGCGGCGCAAATACGACTAAGAGTAGTAAGATTGCTGCAACTAAGATAATCGAATACTTCATGTTAAAATTTAGAAAGGAGCGTTTTCTTTAACTTTGTGGTTTTAAGGAAAATAATTCCGAATCGCCGCAAAGGCAATTGAGCCGCCTAATGCTGGCTTTCCAACTTTAAAAACAGTTGCAGCTAAGCTAATTGAAATACAAGTTGCAAATGCAGCTATTCCAGTAAAGCCATCTGAGTAAAATATGTAGATAAACATAAGCAAGACGAAGCACCGTTTGGTTGTTTTTGAAAACTCTGGCATTATGTTGTTTAATTTAATTGCAAGGAAGCAAAATACAATTGTAACTGCGATTCCCGCTAATATTAGTAAATATGTTTCAGTGAATGAAAAAAACTTTTCTCCAAGCAGCGTGGCAGTTGCGCCAGAACGCCCTTTTTGTAAGAATTCCATTGCAGCAAAGTCAGACACTGCCCTGCTTCCAATTAAACCGGAGTAAAGCGAAGCAAATTGATTTGATTGACTAAAAAATGATAACAGCACAATCGCAAGCATGGCTGGAGTCATTGCAGGTAGGAAGGACGACGCCATGCCCGTTATGCTGCCGATCGAAATTAAAAACAACGAACCAACTTTTGTTTTTTGTGCTATACTCGTCGAATTTGTTTTTTGTTCGTCTTCTACACTCGGTTTTTCTTCTTCTTTTTCTTCAAACAACAAAGATGGCGCGCCGTACAATCCAGTTAACAAAATTAGCAAACCGTTATTCAAATTTTTACTAAGTATGATTATTCCAGCTGCACCTGAGAGCATAACGATTAGAATTGCGTATTTGTTTTTTTGAGTTGATAGGAACCACAACAACACGCCAGCTACAGCAACTGGCGCTACATCTCTAATAATTGGGTAAATCGGTGGAGCGATAATTGAAAATATTGGGAATAGTGCTAATGCAACTAGCATTCCAGCAACGCAGTTGAACAGAATCAATTCTAGGTTTGTGATGCGCTTGAAGCTATTAATGGCAATTGCAATATCTGCGCCTGTTAGCCCGCGTGTTGCTGCTAGTAATTCTAAAGGAAGCCTTGCGAACACAAGGGATACAATGAAAAACGAGCTATTTGTATAATTGAATTTAGTTAGTATTTCAATAATTGTATTTACATGTACAAATGGAATTAGCCCGCTTAAACCAAGTGCGCTTCCAATTATTATGTCACTCAATTCGTTTAACAAATAAAGTATTTCGTCCTCCTTTTCTTTCAAAATAGCCAGTTACAATAACTTGTCCCGTGTGTCTCTTTCCGCCGATTACGTTGATACATGTGCTATCGGCTTTATCACATAGCGTGCCATTAGAGATTCTTCCAGTTGTTGTCACTAAGCCCGTTTGGCCGTTTATGTTTTTTAGTGAGACAAAAGGTTGTTTTGCTGGCAAAAAGTAGGTGATTGTTAGCATGGTAATTACAACAAGGAGCAAAACAAGGCGCATATGCAGTTAACCGAAAACTCATTCTACTGAATGTACGCTCTAAAAATAATAGGGTTAAAAAAAGGAACAAACAGAAAAGGTGCCGAATGTTCATTTTTTGTCTGGAGTTAGTTTATAGGTTTGCCCGCCTGTTTGGTTATAAAAAACTACTCGCCGTAATATCTTAATGCACTGGTCTTCTAATTCAATTGCGCGCATTTTAACCAGCATAGGTGAGTTGAAAAAACGCTGTTCAGTACAATGCGATAACTTGAAAAAAGATTCGCTAAACGATGTACCGATAGTTACGAATATAGAAAAAACCCAGGCAAATAGCACTTTGGCTGCTGTTGATTCTGGTTTTTCAACCAAACAATTTTTGTCAATGGACGTGATGCTTCTACGCAGCGTGTCAACCATATTTGCTTATGAAAATGGCAAACTGACTTCAACTGATTATTTTCCAAACAGAGTGCCTGGCATCTCAATTCACTATGGCGTGTTTTCCGATCAAAGTGAGTCCACTTGTTTTAAATCCCTCACTAGGCTAAATGCAGAAATGTCCTGTGCAGTACAAACTGTAAATGTTTTCAAGCCCTCAATGATTTTAATAGACGGTAGCTTGCTTCCGTTGCCAAGCGATAAACCGCCAGAAAACACTTCACTATCTCTACTTTATAGTGAAACAATTGCCCTTTATTCAAATTTGTTTAAAGTGTGTGCGGAAAATAACTGCGAGTTGGTTGGCGTTTGTAAAGATTCGCGCAGCCAACGGTTATGCAATTTGCTTTCAGAGAACAACAAAGTAGATTTCCCAATTCCAAATGATGAATTTGTAACTGATTTGCTTCTAGACTCCTTTCAACGTACGTTATGTTTTCCTCACTCGAATGTAAATTCATTGGATAATAGTGGTGCAGTGGCAGATGTGCATTGGAGTAAATTAGTGAATTGTTTTTATATGAAAGCAGGTGATTCACTGCCATTCAGAGTAGAGTTCCTTTTACCAAATACAAATAATGAAAAAGAAAATGATGGAAAAGAAAATTTAGAAAAAGCTGCTTCGCTTATTGCTTCTTCGCTTGCATCATTTTGCTCTCCGCAGTTTGGCTACCCGTCTATACTTATAGAAGTTGACATGCGTGCCTCGCTTAAACCCGGAGAAATTTCCACGTTATTCGCTTCGCTTGAACACCAAGCAAACGCATTAATATTACGTTCAAATTCAAGACCATTTAGATGAAGGAGTTGCTAAACATTCATTATGCTAGGAACAATAATTTCAAATGAAGAAACGCCCTCTACAAAGGAGTTTTGCTTTGTGCTTGGACCAGAACGCGTTGTGTCAATTGGCCAGCTAATTAAAGTGCGCTTGTCCCATTCGGCACAATCGGAAAACAACAAAGCTGGTGAAATAGTAGCGATTGTAAAGCGAATCACGCGCCAAAACAGGTACTATGAATTTGCCGAGTCAATCTCTCAATATTCAAAAGAAGCCAAGAGCTTTGAAACAAGCTTTCCAGCAAGAGACTGGGAATATACAACTATCTTTTGTACTATACTTGGCAATTATGTTGAGGGTAATTTAACTCGCTGTGGGTTTCCGCCATCTCCAGGCGACGCAGTTTTCGATGTTGAACCTGAAGTAACAAAAAAAGTACTTGGAATAACCGACAATGGACTCCTTCTAGGCCACTTGCTTGCAAGTGATTTGCAGTGCACTGTTGACATTTCGCGTTTACTGCAAAAGCATTTAGCCGTGCTAGGAATGAGCGGGTCTGGCAAAAGCCATTTGGTTAATGTGATAATTGAAGAGTTGCTTAAACGTGACCCAAATACTGGCAGACTAGCGGTAATTGTGCTTGACCCTCATGGAGACTACGCTGGGTTTTCCCACCCTGCTTCACCTTTTCGCGAATCAACAATTGTTGTAAAAGGCGATGCAATTCAAATTTCAGCAGCTCATCTATCCGCTTCACTCTTGTCTGAACTAGTCCCTTCGCTAACCGCAGCTGCAAGAAGAGAATATAGCAAATTATTTGCAAAAGTAAAAGAAGCTTGTGCAAATGAAGGAAAGCCTATTACGCTAGACGAATTGATAACTGCTAGTTATGAATCAACTAAAACAAACTTGTCAGATGTACTTGATGAAGTTAGCCAATTGAAACTATTTGGCGCATTTGACTCGCCTGGAGTTAACATAGTAAAGCCGGGCAAACTAGTTGTATTTGACTTATCTAACCTAAACAATCGCGCTAAACAAGTAGTAGCGTGGTTCTTTGGCAGAAAACTATTCAACCAACGCCGTCAAGGCAATACCCCTCCTTTTGTACTTGTAGTTGAAGAAGCACATTTATTTGCCCGCGAAAAAGCAAAAAGCGAAAACTCAATTTCTAAACCAGTAATCGAGTCAATTGCACGCGAAGGACGCAAATTTGGAGCTTGCTTATGCCTAGTTTCACAAAGACCAGTGCAATTAAGCACAACTGCCTTATCGCAGTGCAATAGCTTCATAGTAATGCGCGTTACTAATCCGTACGATTTACAACACATTGGCGAAAGCTGTGAAGGAATTGACAAAAATAGCTTAGATGCAATTACAACTCTTCGTCCAGGCGAAGGTATAGTTATAGGCGAAGCAACTAACTTTCCCACGTTTGTCAAAATCCGGCCAAAATCCACACTCGGCGCATCCAGCGTAAAGTTAGAGGATCTTGCCAAAGAATTTGAGTCAAAAACAGTTGAACTTAAACCAAGTGACGTGGACGCATTTCTATGACTGAATTCAAAACCCAAAACCAGTTAAATTCACGCGAATCAAAAAAAGAAATAAGCGCACCAAACAGCAATGACTTGTCATTCGAACAATTCCAAACCCCTACAGAAGTAATCATAATTGCCTATTTACCAAGCATTGTAAAAGAAGAAGTTAAACTAGAAGGAAACAGTGAGTCAATCACGCTGAAAATAGTCGGCCCATCTGACTCACGGCAACTAGCTAGAATGGGCTACTACAGTCACGAAGTCACCCGCCTCTACGGATTCTCTAAAACCTTCCACTTCACAACGCCAGTTGACCAAACAAGAACAAAAGCAACGTTCAAACACAACGTAATGGAAATAAGAATACCAAAAAAGTGAAAACAAAAAAGAAGCAACAAACTTATAATTTGGCTCTGTATCTTCCGGGGACAACGTGTTTTAGAAACGTTTGTTGTGCTTTTGCTAGTGCAGTTTGGTATTTAGTTTTTGGAATCAAGTGCACGTTGCCCTTTCGGTCAACAATTAGAAACGGGTGCGTCTCACGCGCATGCGCCACGCTGATTGTGTTTCGCCAATCTAAAAATGCAGTCTTTCCCTTTTTAATAATCCTCCCAGTTGCTTCTCGAACTGCAGGTGAACCAGCTTTATACTGGGCAGCCATAGCGCTCGCTGAAGGTAAAGTCGCTAATGCAGCTCCCAATGGCATACCTTTTTCAATTGATTTAAAAGCAAATGGACCAAATGTTCCACCTATAATCGCAGCCACTGGCATTGAAACCGCAACCTCAAATGGCAACATGCCGGTTATTCGCTTTTGCCTTGCAGCTAGTAATTCGTTTACTTTTTGCTTTACTTCTGAATGTAAATCTTCGTGTTTTATTACTAAACGCTTTGCTTCAAGCGGCGCGCTAAGCACTAAGTTAACTGCATACATTAAATGGTCAAACGCTGCGTCACCCGAAACGCCCTTGGCAATTTCATTCGCTAGAGTTAAATGTGGCTTCATTCGCTCAGCAGTTGTTTGTTTTAACAAATCACCGAGAGCCTTTAATTTCTTATCAGTGATTTTGCCTTCATTGCGTGCAGTGTGAAGCGCAACTTGTAAATCTTTATGAAGCCAGCCATATCGTGGCATTCCAATTGCTTTCAAATGAGCTTCAGCAGCAGCTCTTTGCGTTTCTCGATTAACTTTCCCTTCATTTACAGTCATAAAAACAATTAACTCAACAACTCTTTTATAGCTGACGGTGCTTCGCTAAATAACAAAATAAAAAAGAAGAAGGAAAAGAAAAAATTTAAAAAAAATAAAAAATGAAGAGAAGTTTATGTTTAACTTGCGTGTTTTTCAGCAAGTGTGCCAACAACTGGCATTAACACTTTTTCTCCTTTGTATGCCTTGTAGCCAACGTATAATGAATATACCCACATTGCTAACCACAATAATGGAACTACCGCTAGCCACATTAATGCGCCTAAGAATGAGAGTGCGCCAAATACTAATCCAAGCACCATAACCACTACCCAAGATAATACCCAGTATAGTACCGCTTGTAAACCGTGAAATTTAGCTGTTAAATCTTCTTTTTGAGTTAGAAACACAAACAATCCTACTATTGGAATTGGATAAGATAACGCCGAGAGCAGCGCATTGTCTGACTTTGTTGCCATTTTTTTATTACCACCTTTTGAACCTTTCTTTGCCATTTATTACACCTATTTATTTACCTCTACAGAGGCTAGACAATATCACTCGTACAGCATATATAAAACCCAGACATGCTGAGGAACTATAAAATACGCCTTAGCTTTTTTCTGGCGGTTGCATGTTTGCGTTTAACACTTTGCGGTGTTCTTCAGAATAAATCTTTACAATTTTGAATTTGCCAATAGTTTTTTCTTCTAAGGGCAGTATCGTAAGTTCTGTAACTTGCGCTTCTCCGCGATAATCCCAAGTTCCTTTTTGATTATGCGCCAAAAATACTCGTCCAGGCGGTAAACGGTACAATCTTCGCCCATCTTTTTTAAACCAATATTCTTTGTTGATAATAAGCTCTTTTGGAAAACCTTGTTCAGTTGTAATCTGTAACGTGTCGTTTATGATTAATGGGCTGCCCATACAACACTTAAATAGTTTTAGATTTTTAAAGCGTTTCTTTTTCGCTGTATGCTTGACGTGTTCTTAGGTTTTAACGCAGTGCAAGCTTAGCTAGTTCGTTTTATTGTGATTTCGTCTTGTGGCGTTTCTAGTTTTAGATTTTCTATTATTTTTTCAGCCACTATTGACGGTTGCATGTATTTGTCGAAATCAGTTGGTATCTCTTCGTCGAAGAAATTAGTATGCATTCCGCCTGGAAAAACCGCTATTACTTTTATGTTGAATGGGGCGGTTTCTTGTCTGATGGACTGTGTAAAGCCCACAAGTGCAAATTTACTAGCAGAGTACGCCGCAAGGTTTGCTCTTCCAGTAAGGGCGGCGGTTGACAATATATTTATCACAGCACCACTTTTTTGCTTTTTCATATGTTTTAGTGCCGTTCGTGTACCGTTCATAGTTCCAAAGACATTAGTTTCAAACATGTCTCTTACTCGGCTCATGTCGTTTTCTTCTATTACTCGGTGAGGTATGCGGACGCCTGCGTTGTTGATCCAGATATCGACTACTCCGAATTTTTTAACTGCTAAATCGCCGAGTGCTTCAACGTCTTTTTTATTTGCTACATTCGTTTTAAGCGCAACTGCGCCAGTAGCTTCGGCTATTTGTTTTAGTCCGGATTCATTTCTTGAACCAATAACGAGTTTGGCTCCTTCTTTGGCAAATAGTTTTGAAAGCTCAGCTCCCAGTCCTTTACTTGCGCCAGTAATTACAACTACTTTTCCATTAAGTTCCATTTGGATCAATTTGCTTTAGTGTTTTCTTTTGTGGCTAACGGGGCTACGGGGATTTTCACGAAACCCTTTTCTTTTTCGCGAAAAAGAAAAGTCTTTCAACCCCAAAGAAAAAGGCGTTTGCCTCTTCTTTTGGGAGTGAAGGACCTTTTCTTTCGAAGAAAAGGGCTTTCATTTGAACCCCGATCCTTAGCTGTCTACACTCATCTTGCAGTCGTGTGACCGCGGATGTTCCGCAAGCTAATGTTCTATCCAGGTTATACTATAGCCCCAAGAAGATTCTTGTTAGTTTTACGTTGTTTTTAGTGTGCTGGCCGCGTGGCGCGTTATTTATTGTGATTGGAAATGTATAAAAGCTTCTTTTGTCCCTACTTCTCTGCTTTTATCTAGTGCTTTATGAGTGCTTTTTATAAAAGCAATTGATAAATTAGAGGTTTGAAAATTAATTTATGACTATTTGCATGACTTGTGGACGCGAAACAGACAAATACGCGGTTTTAAACTGCCCAAATAAAGAATGCCAAGCTAAAATTATTCGCTGTGCTCCTTGCAGGGCTAATGAAAATAAGTACGTTTGTGCATCTTGTGCCTTTTCAGGTCCATGAGCGAACCAAGACTCGTAATGGTATTTGGCACATTTGATTTCCTACACTTGGGGCACGTTTATACTTTTCAACAAGCTAAAGCGCTAGGCGACAAGCTCGTTGTAGTGATAAGTCGGGATTCCAGCGTTGAGAAAATAAAAGGCAAATCTCCTTTTTTCTCTCAAATGGAACGCAAGCAACTAGTTGAATCACTAAAAACAGTAGACGAAGCAGTAATCGGTGATGAAGCGGATTTTTTTGTGCCAGTGCGCGCCTATAAGCCAGATGTAATTGCGCTTGGCTACGACCAACAAGTAATGTCCGAAACCGACATCCGGCAAAAACTCAATGCAATCGGCCTAACAAAAACCGAAATCGTCAGGCTAAAGCCATTTCAACACGATAAACACAAGAGTTCAAGTTTAAAAAAATTCTACGGAGTTTGATAACTAAAATGGGAAAAGTACTAACTTTATTGAGAGTCTCAAGCGAAGAAGGCCAAAATTTAAACGAGTTACTTGAAAAACTAAAACAAGTAAGTGGCTATAACACTGGCAAAATCGAAGACTACGTTTTTGGTTCCAAAATAATCAAAATCTCCTACGTGTGCGAAGATAAAGACGCCGTTGACTTCGAATCAGTTGTAAGCCAAGTACCCGGTGTAGGCGAAGTAAACGTAGAAGAAGTTGGGCTAATCTGAAGATTGCGAGAAGTCTATCTTTTTGAGATTTGGGACGCGGTCAAACGCGTTGTCTGTGCTTATTATTGCGTCGAACTTTTTAGCATGAATTGCGTGAATTGCATCGGTCGGCGAAAGTGAATACGCTTCTGCTAAAGACACTGCCTCGATTAATGTTTCAGGTTCAAGCGAAATTACTTCATCTACTATTTCTTCTACATATCTTACTGCTTCCAGCGTCTTTTCTTTTAAGTTATTGCGATTGAGATAATGCCAGATCTCCAATAACGTTGCAGTTGAGGTAAAGAACTCGTGTTTACCTGTATTATCTTTGAGGAACTTCTGCGCGCTCAGCTTTAAGTGATCCTTATCTTTGAATCCAGCTAGGAAAATATCAGTGTCCAAATAAAATTTCATATATTGTCCACAAATTCTTTTCTAGCTTCTTCTTTCATTTGGCGCAGTGTCTTCTTATCTGATCCAGGAACGACTATTGAAAATAAGCCCTTTATCGGGTCTACATTCCTATGCACCGGTTTAAGCGTTATTTTGTTACCCTGTGCCTCTATTAGCACTTCTGTATTCGCCCCGATTCCCACTTCGTCCCTAACTTTTCTTTCTAGTTGCAGTCTTCCCTTTTCATCAATATTCCCAAAAACGTACATTAATCCCACCTTTCAGTTATTTTCCCACTTTTTATTAGAAATCCCACTATTTAAAAGCTTTCCCGCTGGCGGAAGGTTGTGGTGCTTTTTCGCTTGGTTTAAGCCCCAAGTATATGCCCCGAGCTTCGCAACCTTTAAGCGGTTTTCTTCTCCTTATTTTTTAAATGATTACTCGCTTGCGGTTGGTGAACTGGAAGAGCCACGAAAACACCGAGCTCCGCTTTTCCCCTGGAACTAACTTGCTAATCGGCTCAATGGGTTCAGGCAAAACGAGTTGTCTTGACGCCATTTGCTTTGCTTTTTTTGGATCCTTTCCCTCCCTCAAAAGCAGACAAGTTTCCTTACTAGAAGTAGTAATGTCCAGGCCAACCAAAAAGCCAAACGCATTAGTTGAAGTTGAATTCACTGCAAACAACAAAACGTACTTAGTTACGCGTCTAGTTAATCCAAAAGGAACAGAAGCGTTTCTACGCTGTGAAGGGGCATTAATGGAAGGGCCACAGCCAATTCGAACAACTGAAGCTGTTTCTCGCATTTTGAAAGTAGACTATGATGTGTTTACTCGTGTGATTTACGGCGAACAAAATAAACTAGACTATTTTTTAACTTTGCAAAGAGGCCAACGCAAAATACAAATAGATGAATTACTTGGTATTTCATTGTTTGAAACCGTGCGTCAAAATTGCACTTCGATGATTTCAAAACTAAAAGTTGAAAAAACTAGTTTAGAAAACTTTCTCAACAGCGTAAACGCACCAGCACTTGAAACTGAAATAACCACATTGCGTTCATCGCTTTCAATTGCAATTAACAACAAAAACGAGCTAGAGAAAAACCTATTCCTGCTAACAAATGAATTTGAACTAGTTAAAAAGAACCTCGAGTCACTAGAAGAATTGAAAAAAATAAACGAAGAACTCAAAACCCAGCTTGTAACTGCTAATGCAGAGGCAAATTCACTTCACACTAGCGCCGTTTCAGTTATGCCTGCTTCACTTGCCTCACTTACACGTGAACAATGCACTTCGCTTCTAGAGCAATGCGCCCGTGCTTTACAAGAGCGGTTTGACTTAGAACGCCAAATTACTGAATTATCTTCTTCTGCCCAACGTTTTGAAGGCGAAGCCAAAGCCCTGCTAAACGTAATCGAACAGTTTCCACCAGAAAAACTAAAAGCAGAAATAACTGATTTGTCACGCATATCTGCAGAGTTTCAACTAGCATTACAAGAGTTCATTGAACTAGGCAAAAAAGAAAGCGCGATATCCGTACAGTTGAAAAACTTTGAATCTGAAATCAAACAAATTGAAATCAGTTTGCTAAAGTCACGCCAGCTTTTATTACCCGTTGAAGAAATTAAAAAGAGCTTCGCTTCACTTGAACAACTTGAAGAAAAAATAAGCCAATGCCGTCAAGGGGTTACCCAGTTTGAACGCTTAGTTGCAACAAAACTAGAAGTTGCAGCTACACTAGAAAAGTCGCTTTTCTTACTTCAACGCGAATACGCTTCTTGCCCAACTTGCGACCAATCAATTACAAGCGAAAAAAAAGAGTCGCTAATTCACCAAAAGACAAACGCACTGCAAAATGAAAAAGCAGAATACGCAATTGCAGTTGAAAAATTAGGGTTATTCCAACGCGAGTCAAATAAGTTTGATTCAATGCGCGCAAAGTGGGTTGAATCCATTCCAATTGAAGCTAAAATAGCAGAATTACAAGCACGAAGCAATGCGGTTCAAACCGACTTAACAAATTCACACCAAGAGCTTGAAGCCCTTCGTGCGCTTTCTGCTGTAAGCAAAGCGCGTGTTGATGCATTGCGCATAAAAGCAGATAAGCTCGAGTCAACCAAACAAAATTTAACTCAGTCTGAAAAAAGTTTAGAAAAACTTGAAGGCGTTAGAAAAGAAATAGCGATTTTTGGAAATGAAATGGCGAAAAAGCAACTTGCTCTTAGCTCATTTGAAGATAAACGAAAACTAGAGTTAAAGCTTGAAGAAACTCGATCGGCATTAAAAGCATTTGAATTATTTGAAAAAACCGAATTACTTCATAAAAAGTCAAAAGAATTATCCGCTAAATTGTCTAATTTACAGTTTCAAGAAGGTGAACTCATCACGCTACGCGCTACACATTCTAGCTTGTTTTCAAAACTCGAATCAATCCGCACGTCACTTGGCCACATTTCAACTGAAGTGAAAGAAAAAACTGAGTTAGTTGCAAAATTAGACGCACAATACAGCAAATTAGTGCAAATAAAAAAGAACTGCAGCGAATTAGACAATGGCATACACAATTCTACAATTTTTCAAAATAGTTTATTGGAGACACAAGCTGAATTACGCGGTGAGCTTATAAGCGCCGTTAATGAAGCAATGCACGAAGTGTGGCAAAACGTCTACCCGTATAAAGATTATTCGTCGTGTAGAGTGTTACCAACTGAAGATGATTATGCACTTGAAGTGCTTTCTATGGACGGCTGGAAGCCAATTGAACAATGCAGTGGAGGAGAAAAAACTTGTGCTGCTCTTTCATTGCGTGTTTCACTTGCTATGATACTTGTGCCTAACTTATCGTGGCTAGTTTTAGATGAGCCAACACATAACCTAGACGCGCAAGGCGTTAATTTACTAGCAAGGGCTTTGCATGATTCTCTACCAACAATAGTAAGACAAACATTTGTAGTAACCCACGACGAAGCACTAAAAGAAGGCGCAAGCGGCGCAGTACACTTCTTCAACAGAAACAAAGACTTAGGAGAAGCAACGTTGGTTGAAACACTAGCTTAAGCTCTTGCCTTGATTTTTACCGTTTGTTTTTCAGCAGCACTTTCTCCAAGCAGTAACTCAAGTTCAATTAATTTTTTCACAACTGGGGTGGCTTCTTCCAATTTGTATAGTTTTGTTTTGCCGAACCGACGTGTTTCTTTCACTATGCCGAGCTTTTCTATTTTCTTCCAGTTGTTGAACAACGTCACTCGACCAATTCCGCTTCCCTCTGCAATTTGCTGTTTTGAATAATCAAACAGCCTATTCTCCAATAAAAAATCTACAATTAAGATAACCGGCGTCCTGCCAAAATGTTCCACAAGCACAGATTCATCTTTCATATTTGTTCAACGTTTACTAAAATGAACGTTCAACATATATTAGCTTTGTGGTTCGCGCCGCGTTTGCCTTTTTGTCAATTTTTTTGGCAGGTAAGTTGTTAAATCCTGCTAAATAAATTCCAAAATGTGTTTTGACCTCAACTTGATAAAAGCGGATATTTTGCACAAGCTGTTCCGTAAGCGAAAGTGGGGTGCGTCGCACACTTCAGTTGACAATCTTCACAAGAGTTGTCCTTCTCACTTGAAAGGCGAATACAAAGAAGTGGCGCAGCAGCTCATTAGAGAAGGTTTCATTTTATCCAAGCCAACTGGATACGGGCAAGAAGTGTCACTTAACCCGTTAAAACGCGAAGAAATAATTGCAATCATACGAATTTTTTTTGAAGATTCACTTTAAGCTCATGAAAATGTAGCTCTAGTATTTTCGGCCGTTTTGAAGTGGTTGATTTATCATCTCTTATAACTTGCCGATGGGTTTTGCCAGTAGTCCTTAGTTCTAATTTTATAAAAGCGGCTTAGATCAACTTTAGTATCGGAACTGCGTTCTAGTATAAGAAAGTAATTTCCGTCAATTGTTGTTTTACCCCTTCCAAGAGCTAGCCTTATTTCTTTAGGCCACCCTATTACCGTACGCGCTCTCTTTTTTCTAAATTTAATTCCGTTTCTTTCAAGATAATCTTTTACGTGTCTCTCGTGTTTTCCAAGAAAATAGCCTGGCACATGGAGAATGGCTTTGCCACCTCTTGCAAGACCATTTGCAATTACTTCCAACGCTTTTGCCTTATCAATTACATAACGCATTGTTTGAAATGCAAAAATTAAGTCTTGATCTCTTAACTCAAGCCCTTCAATAATACCAGTTCTTACTTTCACCGTGGGAACGTTTCCCATAATCATTCCAGCTAATGATCCGAAAGTATTTTGTGGTTGTAGAACGACTGGACCATCCACATCATGTTTTCCAGCGGCGTGGTCAGCTGCACTTTGCGTTAAAGTAATACCATCTAGATTTGCGATTCCGCCTTTAAAAATTCCCAAAGTTCTTAGCGCGTATCCCCTGCCGCACCCAACTTCAAATACGTTGACTTTTCCCTTCTTACGTTCATACGCTGCATCTACTTCTTTTCTCAAGTCCATTCCTTTTGGCGGCTGCAAAACAATACTCCTCGTCATATTCCAAGGAGTCTTGCTTTCTTCAATATCTATGTAACTCCTGAGCTTTGCAGCTATTTCTCTATGTTCAACAGACTCCGGCTCAACGTGGGGAAAAGCTTTCCTTATCCACTTATGTTCAATCGGCTCCATTTTTTACTTTAGCCTCATGTAAACATGGCTCCAGTATTTTCCACGCACTTTTGACCAATTCGGCAGAGTAGCTACATTTTGAAATCCAACTTTTTCGTACAACGCTCGTGCTGGTTTGTTTCCCGAGAATACAGTTAAGTAAATTATCCTTGGGTGAAGCTTCCTTTTTGCTAATTTAATTAGCTCAACAAGTAGCTTCTTGCCCAGACCTTTTCCACGATATTGCCTAGCAATTGAAATTCCGACCATTGCATTGACCCGATCAACGCCCCGTTGCCTAATTGCATCACAAACGCCAATTATTTCTTTGCCTCTCCAAGCAACTAGCTTAACCATTTCCCCCTTTAGTATTTTTTCGCGTTTGCCCTTTAGCCACACTTCCTCTTCCTTCATTGAAGGCACCTTATCAACGAGAATAAATGGTTGCGGTTTCTCTTTAACTATTTTTTCAAAGAAGTCACGAAACTGCTTTGCAGTGGCTTTGCTATCAAGTTCCCTTATCTCAACTTCTTCACCGTTCTTCAAAACGAACTTCATCTAGTATTGCCTCGCTATGTAAACTTGTGCGCCTGTTTTACCACAAACGCAGCATTTTCCGCTCACTTTTTTTTCTCCAACTAGTTCGCCGCGTACTTTGCCGCCTTTTGTAAATGCTTGTAATTCCTGGCTGCATTTCACGCCTTCTTTTTCAGTGGAACAAATGAACGTCTTTGCATAGCACTTTGCGTCAAGTGCTTTTCCAACTTCTTCTTTTGTCTTTGCTGTTTTCACTTTATCTTCGAGGTCATCTTGTGCTTTTTTCAGTAAATCTTTATCTAGCTTCGCGCCTGTTTCTTTTACATTGCCAGCCATTTCGCTGAATTTGCAAGTGGTTTTATCTCGGTTATCTCTTCTGACAATCGTTGCTGTTTTTTCTTTTGCTTCCCTTGCGCCAATTTCAATGCGTAATGGAACCCCTTTGAGTTCCCAGAAATTGTACTTGTAGCCCGGAGTTTTTGTTGAATCGTCAACTTTACACTCTACTCCATTTGCTTCAAGCTCTTCTTTTATTTCCATGCAGTATTTTTCAATGTTCTTCTCTTCGCCTGTCTTTGGAATTGGTATGATTATTGTTTGTAGCGGAGCAAGTGCGAATGGAAATACTAATCCCTTGTTGTCGCCGTGCGTTGCAATTAGGGCTGCCATCATTCTCCATATTCCTGGCCCAAAGCAAGTCGAGTGTGGCGAGTGTTCTTTTCCATTTTCGTCATTGTACTTAACGTTGAACGCCTTTGTGAAATTAGCACCAAGGTAATGCGTAGTTGCAAATTGGAGTGTTTTTCCATCTGGTAGCATTATGTCAGTTGCATAAGTTTCTACTGCACCTGCAAACTTGTCCCATTGTGGGCGCTTGAAAAAGTAAAATGGTAAACACATAACTTCAGCGCATTTTTCAAGTATTTTTTTATCTTCTTCAACTTGTGCTCTTGCCTCTTTTTCGTTGGCAAATACGTTGTGAGTTTCAATCCACATGAATTCACAGCCACGCATAAAGGGGTTAGTTTCGCTTTCATTGCGAAAAACTGTGCATGATTGATAGTACTTTATAGGCAAGTCAGAGTGACTTTTTACCCACAAGTTGTACATTTGGTAAAATGCAGTTTCACTTGTTGGCCGAAGCGCTAGCCTTCGAGCCATGTCATGTTCTCCTTGTTTTGTTATCCAGTAAACTTCTGGAGTAAACCCTTCAGCGTGTTCTTTTTCAACTTCAAAATTATCTTCAGGGATAACTGTTGGAAAAGAAACTGGCTCGTGCCCATATTTTTCCAATTCAGTTTCAAATAACTTATAGAGCTTTTTGAAAACCTTCATTGACCACGGCTTATGTACGACAAAGCCTTGCACGTTATAGCGAATGTCTGCCAAGTCTGCGGCGTAGATAATTGTGTTATACCAGCTGGAAAAGTCATTTTCTTTATCTTTGTTAAATTCACGTGAACTCATTTGCATAGTTTATGCTCGTCCTCCTTTTGTTCTTTTATTTTACTGTACTTTTCTTGGAAATCTGATACGTTTTAAATCCACTCTTCTTTTACCAACAAGTATTTAGCCAGTACATTGAGATTGGTTTTACTTACTTTTTTCACAAGCGATACCTTAGCGCTTTTAGCAGGTACGATAAAATGCGAAGCAATGCCCGTTTTTTCCATTCTCAATAGCTGCTCAGTTATTTTGATAAGTTCAATTTCATGTTGTTCAACGTCTATGCACACTTTTTCTCCGTTTAAGTATGGCCCTCGGCTTATTTTTTTACCTTTCAAAAAGCCCACAACGTTTTCGCTATGCCAAGCTGGTGGCCCAACGAGTTGCTTTACTTTCGGTAGCTCACTTGACGTAACTTCAAATAACAATTGCCCAGTTGAATAAGAGTCACAGCTTCCAAATAAGTGAAAGCCACTTGCTTCTAGTTGCTTGAAAATGTTTTTTTCAGTTCGCTTAAACTGGGGGAATAAAATGTCGTCAACTACATCTGGTTTTTTTAGTTCAATTAACAAAAACGTTGTGCCGCGTTTAGAGATTATTTTATTCAATATCTTCGCTTTACTTTGACTTGCTAATTGGCTTTTTTCTTTAAAGAAAGCTTCGCTTGGTTTTTTTACAAACGCTTTTGCTAACAAAATGAACTTTGCTAAACTCTGTGAAGAAATTGCAGCTGCCGCGTTTCTATTGCGGTCAATCACATCGATTAGTATAATTGACGCATCTTTGAAGCGGTGTAGTAGTTCAACTTTGCCTTGCTTTGTTTCAGAATTCCACGTGCCTTCGTAATCAACTATTATTGGAGGTAGCCAAATTGCTGCTTCGCGTAGTAAGTTCTCTAAGTCGCCGTACTTTAGCATTAGTTGCTCGCACACTAGGCCAGAGAAGCCGCCGATTTCCACTTCTGCGCCGTAAATTTGGTTTGTTTTTAAGAGTTTTTTCAAAACCCTGACATCGCGACGCTGGCGTTGCGTTAATTTTTTTTGTAAATAATCCATGTGCAATGGCGAGCGGTCAACTGCGCTTTTAATTCCAGTGTTAGGTTCAACTTTAAAGCAGGGGATTACTTCAATTTGGAAACCTGCAACGTTTGATTGAAGGTAAGGGTGTTCAGCATAGTGCGTTTCCCATTTTGTTTTTACTGCTTTTTTTGCTGCATCAAACGTTTTCTTAACAATAACTTCTTCATTCATCTCGCGAGGAAATGCCGCAAACAAGTCGATATCTCGATCCCCGCGTAAACCAGTGTCACGCGCTGCGCTGCCTACAAAAGTAACTTCGACTGTTTTTGGCAAGAATTTTTCTAAATTCGAAATGACTTCGGCTGCGAATTTCTTCTCTTCTTTTAGCTCCGCTGGAGAAGGTGAAACCTCACCAGCTATTTTAGCAAATACGCGCTCCATTTCCATATAACTAGAAATACTCTGTGGTTGAATAAAAACCAAGGCGATGGGAGCAATCTACTTATATGTTGCGAGATTAATTAAGTTTGATTGCTGTGGTTTTGATTCGCCGTGCTAAAAAGTCAGATAAGCGCCAATTGTTGGGGCTGTCAAGAGAGTTTCACAATTCAACGCGCTTGAATCGCCGCATTGTATCTGCGAAATTATTTCAATTACTTGCTCGGGATTTCAAACATTATCATAAAGAAAAAATAGCTAAGTACACTAACGCCGACGAAGATAACGCGACTTTTGTAGCTGAAGAAAACGGAAAGTTGATTGGGTTTATTTATGGCCGAATAGAAGAAGCCCAAAAAAAGAAGTTAAAGCGAATTGGGTACGTTGCAGATTGGTTTGTGCTTGAAGGATTTAGGCACAAGGGTATCGGAAGGAGATTGTGGGCTCAACTAATAATTTGGTTTAAGTTAAAGAAATGCGATTGCATTGAACTCAAAGTCTATCCGGACAACGAACCATCAAAGAAAATATACCGAAAGCTAGGCTTAATTGAAAAAGATATTATAATGGGAAAAAAACTCTGATTGAGCTTTTCTGATTACTTTACTTTGATTAGGTCTTTTACTTTAATTCTATTCTTATTTTTTCAAGCAAGCTTTTCTTTTTGTTTGACGGCGCTAGCGCGTGTTGAAGCACTTGAACTATATTCTCAACTGGCACTATTTCAATTGCCTTGAGTTGCTTTGGTGATAGCACGAGGTCTCCATAGTTAGATTTTGGAATTATGATTGTTTTAATTCCCGCATTTATCGCTGCCTCTGCTTTTTGCGTTACGCCGCCAATTGGCAGCACTTCTCCTCTTACGCTAAGCGAGCCAGTCATAGCGATGTTTTGCAAAATCGGTGCTTCTTCCAATGCTGAGATCACTGCAGTTGCAACACTAATGCTTGCACTATCGCCTTCAACTCCCTCGTAAGTTTGCAAGAACTGCACGTGAATATCATAAGAAGAAATATCCTTACCAGTGTGCTTTTTGATAATAGCAGAAACGTTTTCAACTGCTTCTTTTGCAATGCTCCCTAGTTTACCCGTTGCAATGATTCTGCCTTCTTCTTTGCTTGACGATGGCGCAATTTCAGCAACAATTGGCAAAACAATCCCGCTGTCGCCCATTACTGCCAATCCATTTACTTTGCCTATTTGCTTGCCGTTTATTGTAAATACTTTATAGTCTTTCTTTTGTTCAAGCATTTGGCTAGCTATTTGTTGTTCTAAAGTCTGTGAAAGCTTCTTAGCTAATTCAACGTGCGCTAAAGTTGCATATTTCGCTCCTTCTTGTTGCGCGATATCGCCTGCTGCGCGTATAAGCCCGCCTAATTCGCGCAATTTCAATGTTAATTTTCCTTTTCGTCCACTTCGCTTTCGTGCTTCGTTTATGATTTCCATAACTGCTTCGCGTTCAAAGTGAGGAATTTTGCCGTCTTTTTTCACTTCTTGCGCAATGAATTTACAAATCTTCATCCTGTTCTCTTTTGTATCTTGAATACTTTCATCCATGTAAACTTCATAGCCATACCCTCGTATGCGTGAACGCAATGCAGGATGCATGTACTTGATGTCGCTGTAATTCCCAGCGGCGATTAATACGAAATCACATGGCACAGCTTGTGTTTTTACTAATGCGCCAGAACTCATTTCGCTTTGGCCAGTGATTGAATATTTCTTTTCTTGCATAGCTGTTAATAGTTCTTGTTGGCTACGCGCTTTGATTGTTGCAACTTCGTCAACAAACAACACTCCTTTGTTAGCTCTATGTATTGCTCCAGCTTCAATTCGAAGATGCGCCGGCGTGCCCAATCCTCCCGACTGCAAGGGATCGTGCCTGCAGTCCCCAAGTAGTGCTCCTGCTCGTGCGCCTGTTGCGTCGACGAACGGTGCTTTTTTCTTGTCGTGGTTATCAACAAGGAGTTTCATTTGCTCGTGTTCCATTCCGGGCATTAGCTTACCTTTACCTATTTGCGTTGCAAATGTCAACATCGCGGACATTACAAAGAGTCCAATTAGCAACGCTGCGGTGATTATGTCCCCCAAATGCGGGCGAGCGTAGAATAATAGGAGGAAAGAAACGAGGATGACAACTGCCATTACTATTAGGTTTACATTGCTGCCTGACATGCGTGCTTTCATTCTGTTCGCTTGAAGCATTTTTCGGCCTTCGCCGGCTTTTACTACTTTGATAACTGGGGCATTTTCATCTTCAGAATTTTGGTAAACAAGTATATCTTCAAGAGCTTCAACTGGCAGCAATTCCGCCATTGCTTGAGCTAACATTGACTTGCCAGTTCCAGGTGAGCCAATTAGTAATACGTTGCGTTTTTGGCTAGAAGCTTTTTTGATTATATTCACTGCCCTTTCCTGGCCAATGATTTGGTCAATAACCTTATCCGAAACAGGGATATCCGCAGTAGAATCGAACTTGTCAAAGTCAACTGAATCCGTAGCTTGAGTTTCTTTAGAAACCTTGCGCGCTTTAGACTTCTTAGTATTCACTTCTTTGATATTCGCTTCTTCGGTACCGTCAGTATCTTGATTATTTTCTGTTGCCATATTGTATATAGCTTTATCAATTTCCTTGTTTAATATTCTTAACATGATTCGAATAATTGCACTTGGAACAAGCGGGAGCATGCCAACTCCAAAATCTCCCCCTAGTTGCTTTGCGGTGAAATGGGGCGGCGTTTACTTATTTGACTGCTGCGAAGGCGGGCAACGTCAAATGATGAAGTACAACGTAAGTTTCGCTGGAATTGACGCCATCTTTCTATCTCACTTACATGCCGATCATTTTGTTGGCATATTTGGCTTATTACACTCAATGAATTTCACTGGCCGTACAAATGCACTGAAGTTATTCGGACCACGTGGCACAAAAAAACTCTTTTCCTCTATTTTTGCATTGAAAGAATTCACAATGCGATTTCCAATTGAAATACTTGAAGTTGAAGCATCCAAAAAACCTTTTTTCCAAACTGATTTATTTTCCGTCAAAGCGTTCGACGTAAAGCACAACGCTCCACATTCTCTTGGCTATGTTTTACAAGGGCTACCTTATCGCCGGTTTGACATGGAAAAATGTAAAAAAGTTGGCGTGCAAGGAAAGGATTTTTCGATATTGCAAGAAAAAGGTGAAGTTATGGCGAACGGCAAAAAAGTCAAGTATGCAGATGTAACTTACGTACAAGATGGGAAAAAAATCGTTTACACCGGCGACACTGCGCCGTGTAGTTCAATTGCAACAAATGCCAAAAATGCAGATTTACTTATACACGATGCATGCTTCTTAGAAAAACATAAGGCACACGCCAAACAAAAACTACACTCGACGTGTCTAGATGCTGGGAAAAATGCGAAAAAAGCCAAAGTGAAAAAATTACTACTCACGCACTTTTCAAACCGTTACGATGACCAAACCGAATTACTTAAAGAATCCAAAACCGTTTTCGAAAACAGCGAATTAGCCCAACCCGGATTAGAGATTATGATTTAAGTATAATCCCTCCTCGCGACAAAGTTTAAGTTCGCCTTTTACCTATAACTCTTCGCTAATTGGCGATGATTTGATATGATTCAATGGATTTGTTTTGACTGGGGAGACACGCTAGCGGATATACGTGGAACTTACGAAGAGATGGAACGTGACCATGGGGTTTACAACACTTTACAGCACTTCGGAATTAAAGTTCAATTAGATGAATTTGATTTAGCATACGCTGAAGTTTCCAAACGCTTTTCAGTTGCACTACGCGGCAATACTAAGCGTTGGCAAAAAGGCTTCTTCTTCCTTGAGCTTTGTAATCGACTTAACTTTCCAATTACAGAGGAAGAGTCCAGTCGAATGGGTGATTATTATAACCAACAATTTATTTCGAAGTTGAAACTGTTGCCCGGCGCTGCTGAGCTAGTTGAATCCCTTGCTAAAAATAATGCAATTCGCCTTGCGCTTATTTCAAATGCAAATGGCGAACGTGTACGCAAACAACTTGAGTTCTTCAAGCTAAACACTTATTTCTCAATTGTATTGATTTCAGATGAACTTGGCTACGAAAAGTCAAGCGTTGAACCATTCAATATATTCTTGCAACTCGCCAAGCAAATGAATCCCGATACAATTCCGAGCCAATGTGTCATGATTGGCGATCGAGCAGATGAAGATGGCTACGCTAAAAACGCAGGTATGAAAACAATCATAGTAAAGCGGACTCACCGTGCTACATCTAAAGATGATGTTGCTCCAGATTACGTTGTTGACGATTTATATGATTTGAAAAAACTACTAGTGACCTTGTTATAAGGGTTTTAAAACGAAGTTTTCCTATTAATTTTTACTTTTAAGAGGTTATTGTTATGAATAAACAAGAGTTAATCACAACTACGGTAGTATTCCTAATTATTTTTGGCCTAGCATTTAGCTTCACATCTTGGCTCAAAATTCAAAACACAACGCTGTACGATTTCAAAATAGTTTCCCAAACACCTGCAGTTGATACTCTAAGTCAAATATTTCACCAAAACCGTTCACTTATACTGCGTGAAGAGTTAACAGCTAAACCATCTAGACAAAATAGCGCCATTGCGTCAATGGCAGCTGAACTCGTTTATGCTTCAACTGCAATGCACGTTCCAGTGTACGTATACGCTACTGTAAATGGAGTTCCTGTAAATGAAACTTGTAATCTCAACAATTCAAATTGCGGCGCGCCTGACATAATTGTTCGGCCTGAAGCGTCTTCAAACCCATGCAATTGTATTATACTAAACACTAACAAAACAATGGAAATAAGTGGGTCAATTGATTTCATGCTTCAAAGTGCTGCAAATATACGAAAAGTAGTGTACTTAGCCGCGTCTCCACTTGAAACACAAGCGCCGGTGAACAAAAGTGAATAAATTGGATAAATCAAATTTATTAGACAAATTAACGCAGAATTTTCAAAGGTTAGACGAGGTAGCTGAATCAATTGGCGTACCCGCTTCTACATTAGCGAGCATGGTATCTCAACTTGAAGAAGAAAAATCAGTTGAGCTAAAGCGCGAAGAGCGAACAATTGTACAACTTACCCCAGAAGGGCAAAATGCATTGAAGGAATTACCAGAAAGAAAATTAGTTTCATCTCTTGTAAACGAAGAAGAAGTTGGAAAATTACTTGAACGAACGGGATTACAACCAGTTGCATTGCAGTGGGCAAAGAAAAACAACTGGGTAATGTTGCTTAATGCTGGCGGCAAGACGCTTGTTAAAAAATTACCTGAAGCTGGAACAAAAAGCAACCACGAAATTCTTCTTGCTAAATTTTATCATGATCCAATTGTTAAAACAACTGAAGAATTGCGTTGCGCAAAAGAATTGCGTGACCGTAAATTAGTAAAGTTACTTGAACAAAAAGTCCTGTTCGTAAAACTAACGGGTACGGGCAAAGTTAGTTCTGCTAAAGCACACCGAAGTAATGTAGAATTGATTAGTCAAGTTACGCCGCAAATAGTGAAGTTCGGCACAAACGCGAAGTTGCGTGAATACGACGTGCAAGCAGAAGTGGCAGCAGTTTACCCTGGCAAAAAACATCCTTTGCAAATCATGGCTGACCGAATGAGAGACGTACTGGTGGGCATGGGCTTTGAAGAGATGGATGGACCAATTGTTGAAAGCAGTTTTTGGAATTTTGACGTGCTGTTTATGCCTCAAAATCACCCGAACCGCGACTTAATGGACACGTTTTTCCTCAAGCAGCCAAGCCAAGCAAAAGTTGAACCTAAATTAGCGGATATTGTAAAACAAGTTCATATTAACGGCTGGAAAACTGGCTCAAAGGGATGCGCTTCACAATGGAGTATCAACGAAGCAGCAAAACCAATTCTACGCACACATACAACTTCAACCACTTATCGTTACTTGAACAAAATCGGAACCGGAGAAATAAAATCGCCCGCGCGCTTCTTTTCAATTGCAAAAGTTTTCCGTAATGAAGCAATTGACCGAACGCATTTACCCGAATTCCACCAAATCGAAGGATTCGTTGCAGCAGATGGCCAAAACCTACGTACTCTAATGGGAGTGTTTACTGACTTCTACAAAGAACTCGGCATTTCAAAAATCCGCTTCAAGCCAGTTTTTAACCCATACACTGAGCCTTCAATGGAAATATTCGGCTACCATGAAGTATTGTCAAAGTGGGTTGAAATTGGAAACTCCGGCATATTTCGTCCAGAGACACTTGCTCCATTTGGAATAAAACAAAACGTATTAGGCTGGGGCTTAGCGCTTGAACGCGCAGCAATGATTCTATTTGGCGTGGATGACATAAGAAAAGTGGTTGGCGCATCAACAGATTTACAATGGATTCGCGATTTTCCAGAACTCCCAGAGGTATTGAGATAAAAATGGTAGTAGTGTCTTTTCCAACAAATCAACTCAAAAAGAAACTAAAACTCAGTGGCGACTTTCAAAAAACGCTTTCTGAAACACTATTTAAAATTGGAATGGAACTCGAGTCAATAAATGACGACGAAACCATAATTGACATAGCTGGAGCAGGTAACCGCATTGATGCAGTTTCACTAGAAGGCCTTGTCAGGATAGTAAATGCATACGTTGGAAACTACGATTTTTATTTTCCAAAAATCACAAAAGGCAAAAACACAATTAATGTAGACAAAAGCGTAGCCGACATAAGGCCTTACATGGGTAACTTTATTGTGCGCGATATAAACATCGACGATGAGTTACTGACTCGCATAATCAATTACCAAGAAAAAATTGCCTCTACATTTGGTCGAAACAGAAAAGTAATCGGAATGGGTTTATTCAAATTAACTGAACTAAAGTTTCCACTCCAGTATATTGCCCTTCCTGCAAAACAAATTAAATTTGCCCCCCTTGGCTTTGAACAAGAAATGACTGGCGATGAGATCCTAAAAAAGCACGATAAAGGCGCCAAATACGGCGACTTATTCGCCGGGAAAGATAAGTTACCCATATTGCGCGACGCAAACGGCAAAATCTTAACGATGCCAGGAATAACAAACAGTAATGATCTAGGCCGAGTTGAACCAGGAAAACAAGACTTATTCATAGAAGCAACTGGCTCAAATCCAACGATGTTAATTCAATTATTAACCGCATGCGCGCTTGACTTCATTGAACTTGGTGGCAAAATAGAAAGCTGTACTGTAAATTATAATGGCAAAAAAGTAGAATTTCCGCAATTCACTTTTGATAAATACGTGCTTTCAATAAGTGAAATTGAATCAAAATTGGGCTTATCCCTCTCGTCACAACAAGCAGTTAAACTACTAAAACAAATGATGTTGCCAGCAACTGCAAAAGGCAACTCCGTTTTAGTCGATGTGCCTCGCTTTCGCTCTGACGTTGTACATAAAGTAGACGTAATAGAAGATGTTGGCAGAGCTTACGGCTTTGACAATTTTTCTCCCCTTGCTCCAACTCAGTATAACTTCGGCAAAAAACACGGCAAGACGATTTTATTTGATTCAATTATAAGTTCATTTGTAGGACTGGGCTTCCAACAAGTTGTCTCCTTGATTTTAACCGCTAAAAGTGAAGCAACTACAAAAGCAAATGTTGCGGACAATGGAAAATTTGTCGAATTACACTCAAGCCGGGCACTTGGATTAGATTCATGCCGTCAATCTCTTTTACCGGGTTTACTTGCAATAGTAGCAAGTAACAAGGGATATTCTTACCCGCAAAAAATATTCGAAGTTGGAGAATGTCTTGAACTTGACAAAAATAATGAAACCGGTGCATCAACCACTTGGAAAACATCTGGGGTTATAGCTGGTGCAAACCTTGGCTTTGCAGATGCAAAAGCAACAATAGAAGCACTTGGCAGGTGCCTTGATGATTACAAACTAAAAATAGAGCCAATGGAAGACAAGCGATTCATAACGGGCAGGTGCGCAAAAGTAACTGGAAAAACCTTCAGCGGCTTATTCGGAGAACTTGACCTTCAATTACTCCGCAACCACGGCATAGAAATGCCTTGCACTGCAATGGAAATAGAGCTGAAGCAAAAGAAATAAAGTGACAAACTGCGGAACTTCGTTAACTTTTTTGAAAATCGGATTATCTTATTGTGGCGTAGGTGAAGGGCTTTCAAGTTTAGGATGCCACTCTTCCAAAGCGCGTTTTAAGTCGGCATTATAAGCCTTTCCAGCAAGTAAAATTAATTTGCGTGCCGCAGCTAAATCCGCCCCCTCTAGCCTTCTACCCATAGAAATTGCTTTTGCATAATGACGAGCAGCTATTTCAGGATTCCCTGATTTTAATTGCGTGCGTGCGTCTACAATTGCATTTTTCGCTTCCCTTGCCAATCCTTCTTCAGTAGCTTCGATTTCAATTGGTTTGCTTCCTTTTTTTTCATGTTCTGTTTCAACATTGGCAGTGCCAATGGGACTTGCAGGAGTAATGCCAGCTGCGGCTCCACTTGTGCTGTTTGGCTCAATAGTGTAGTTAGTCATAATAGCCGCTATTTTATTTTTTTTTACATATGCCCCTAGTTTCTCTTCCCAGTTTTTGCCAGGCATTTTTACTAATTCAAACAACGGTACGTGTACCGGTCTATTAGAAGTTGTGTCAAGTTTTGCCTCTCCGGTTGTTTCTGGAGTATCACTAACTTCATATTCATCTTTTGGTGGTTTAGGTTCTACAAATGGGTGAATTGGTACCACTTCTCTTTTACCAAAGTTTCTTAATTCAACTTTAGTAGGTTTAGGCAATTGATTCATGGCAAATGGTACGCCGAAAGCTAAGAGGCCGCCTAAAGTTAAGGCACCTAATGCATGTCTCACTAGTCCCGGTTTACCTCTCTTTTTTGGTAACAACGCAGAGGCCGCTCTTAATGCAACTGCTTCTTCTTTTTGCGTTCTAGGTCGCTGCTTCGGCTTTGAAATTTTAGTGGTATCAGGCGCTGGTTTTGACTCTTTTCGAGTTGGTTTAGGTGCTGTAGGTACTGAAGGTGTTGGCTTTGTTTTCTCTTTGACTGCAACTACTGCGGCTTGCTTCAAAAAGTGGCTCAATGTAGGTGCTTCAAAATGAGTTTTTAAACTACGTAAAGCTTCTTTAGCATCGGTTCCACTTGTGATTTTTCTTTCATGGTGTCTAATAAGTTCTCCTGTTCTACTCAAAAATGCTTCAGTTTTTTTTGCAGTGGTTGCTTCTTTATGCAAACGCGCCATGTGGCTGCCGAGTTCCATTAATCTACTTGCAAACTTAGAATCAGTTTTTGCTCGTTTTGCAAATTCAGTAAATAGGTGACCTTTACTTGTTTGTAAAAAACCGTAGCGTGGAATTTTCTTTTCCTCGTAAAATCGCTTTGCATCTTCTCTTCTCATTTTTTATCTAGTACCTATTTTGTTTTTTTAAGTTTTTGTTTTGTTTCTTCAACTTTAGCCGCTGGTTTTTGTAGCAAACGATGCCAGTCTTGCATAGCATGTTGAATGCTATAGCTTGAATTTGGCTCAGCGATGTTCATCAACGCGTGTGCATGCTCTAAGTCGCTTCCGGTTAATTCTCTACCAAAATAAATTGCGCGCGTGTAATGTAACGCCGCCATATCGTAGTTTCCTTTATCCCACTGACTGCGTGCTTTGTTTATTGCCATTTCTGCTCGTTCGGTTAATGCTTTTTCAGTTGGGTCTATATCTGGATTTGTAGTTTCTTTTGGCACATATTTCGTTGACACATCAGTTGTGCCGCTTGCGCTTGCAGTGGTGGGCACTGGTTTGTTTAAGTCGGCTGTGTTATTTGGAGTTGCAGTTGTGAGCACTACCTCGCTTGGTTCAATTGGTTCCTGCGAATAATCCAATATTGAAGCTTTTACGCCGTTTTTGCTTGAATACGCTGCGAGTTTATCCGCCCATGTCTTGCCGGGCATTTTTACTATTTTAAACAACGGTACCTCTATTTGTGGCGTGTAAATTGTTGATTCAATTTGAGGAGGTCTAATTAATTGATTTTCAGGAGTTTTCATTGCTTGGTGCATACCAAATAGTCCACCTGCAATTGCGCTGGCAGTTATTGCTAAGGCGCCGAATGCGCGCACTAGCCGTTTTGGTTTATTTCTCTGTTGTGGTAAAGCTGCGGTTGGTGTGGCTTTTTCTTGTTTGGCTGGTGTGATTGTTGCAATTGCTGTTTGTTTTAAGAATTCATTTAATGTGGGTGCTTTAAAGTGTCTATTTAGGCGTCGTAATGCATCTTTAGCATTCGTTCCTTTTGTCATTGTGGTTTCGTGGTGTTTTACGAGTTCAATTACTTTTTGTTTAAAGAAGTCGGTTTTGTCTGTAGTAGTTGCTTCTTTGTGTAGGCGTGCTATGTGGGCGCCTAGTGCTGTTAAATCTTTTGAGAATTGTGGGTCAGTCTTTCCTTGTCTTGCAAATTCAGTAAATAGGTGACCTTTACTTGTTTGTAGAAGGCCGTAACGTGGAATTTTCTTTTCCTCGTAAAACTGCTTTGCTTCGTTTACTTTCATTTTTCTCAATAATGTTTATACTGTTTCAATTATAATTCCTTCGATTTCAACAACTGGAAACTGCTTAGTTTGTTCAAGCGCAAACCCTATTTTGTCTTTACTCGTGCCATATAGCGTATATAGTTTTTGTCCTTTTTTCACTTTGTCGCCAGTTTTCACATGTATAATCATTCCAACTGTCTTGTTAGCTGGACAGCCTAATATGCGGCAAACGCGCGAAATCGATTTACTGTCAACATGTTGTACTTTGCCGTCTGTTTCAGCAACCACGTCACTTGTAATTTTAGAAATTTTAATATCTTTTTCAGTTATATCCGGGTCGCCACCTTGAGCGGCTACAATCTCTTTAAACTTCTGGTAAACTTTTCCACTGCGCATCTGGTGCAACGCAATCCGGTAACCTTCTTCTTGAGTTGTGCCACGCACCATTCTTAAAACCCTTCCAGCCATAAGGCAAGTTTTTTCGCAAAGTAACCCGTCGCCGCCTTTTAATACTTTTAGAACTTCTTGCGCTTCTAACCCGGGTCCAATGGCCATGCTGATTGGTTCACTCCCGTCAGTTATAAGCACTTCAACTTTCATACCTAGTTTTGCACCAAGCGATTGAAAATCTTGAGCTAATTCGCGCGCTTTGTCAACATCAAGTATCTTCGTCCCCCGGCCAATTGGAATATCAAGCAAAACGTGCGTTGCCCCTTCGCTTTTCTTCTTTGCTAAAATACTTGCTAACAAAAGTGACTTTGGATCCAAACGAAGCGGGTTACGGATTTTAATCAACTTGTCATCTGCAACAGCCATGTTGACTGCGCCGCCCCACACTAAGCAACCATTAGTCTTCTTCACTACTTTTTTAATGTCTTGAATAGAAAGCGAAACCGGACAAAACACTTCCATTGTATCTGCTGTTCCAGACGCACTTGAAATCGCCCTAGTGCACGTTTTTGGAATCGTTATGCCGAGCGAAGCAAGAAGCGGCACAAGCAAAATGCTCACGCGGTCGCCAGCAACTCCTCCAATTGAATGCTCGCTAACGATTATTTTGCCTTTTTCAAACTCAAGCTTATCTCCAGTTTCATAAATTGCCTTTGTCAAAGCAGTTGTCTCTTCAGTGTCCATCTCATTAGTGTAAACTCCGGTGATAAACGCGGCTAATTCGGCATTTGAAAGCTTTTCATCCATTAAATCGCGAATAATAGCGCTGATTTCTTCTTTTGTCAAAGTCTGACCATCGAGTTTGTTTCTAATATAATCGAGACTTTTTGGCCGTTGAGTTGACTGAATAACCACTTTTTCTCCAGTCTTTACGCCAAGCGCCTGCCCTACTTCTGCCATTAATTCTATTTCGCCAGGCTTAACATAATACTTTGAATAATTTACAATTGCAACAATCTCCTTGTTGCGATACTTAACTTTAACTCGGTCTAATAAACTCAAATCAAGCTGTTTTGCCTCCTCTTCACTTAACACAACTTCGTTTTGGCCTGCTTCAATATCCAAAACCTTTGCAGTGAGATTCATTGTTTCAAAATTTCCCATGTGTATCATGCCTTTTTCGAACCCTTGTTGAGGGGTATTGACTTGAGTGTTTTTCTTTGTCTTCAACATAACCATTAATAATCTACCGTTAACTCAATACTATCTAGAAATTTATTTGTTCCCATCGGAGATTTTTATGGATAAACAATACGAAGAACTGCTCGCAAATAGAAACTACGTAATAGAAGAACCAGGCAAAGCGCTGTCAGAAGACGAAAAAGAAATCCTTGCCGTACTAGAAGCCAGCCAGCCAAAAATTTACATTGTAGGCACTGGAGGCAGCGGCTGTAACACAGTAAACCGCATGGCTCAAATCGGAATCAAAGGCGCATACACTGTTGCCATGAATACCGACGCGCAACACTTACTTCGAATAAAAGCCGACAAACGCCTCTTGCTAGGCAAAAAGAAAACAAAAGGCCTTGGCGCAGGAAGCAACCCCGCAATTGGAGAAGCAGCTGCACAAGAATCACAAGAAGAAATAAAACAAATCCTAGCAAATGCAGATTTAGTATTCATAACCGGAGGGATGGGTGGAGGAACTGGAACTGGTTCAGCTCATGTAATTTCCAAAATAGCAAAAGACATAGGTGCAATTGCAATTGGGGTTGTCACGCTCCCATTTTATTCTGAAGGGCCACGCAGAATGCAAAACGCAGCAGACGGCTTAGGAAAACTACAACGCAACGCCGACACTGTAATTTCAATTCCGAACGACAAATTACTTCAATTTGTTCCAGATCTGCCACTTAATGCCGCATTCAAAGTAGCGGATAGCATTTTAGTAAATTCAGTTAAAGGAATAACTGAATTAATCACTAAACCAGGTTTAGTGAACCTAGACTTTGCAGATATGCGCACAATCCTCGAACACGGCGGAGACGCTGTAATTGGACTTGGAGAAGTGAACAACGACGAGACAAAAGACCGTTTGTTAATCGCAGCTGAAAAAGCGCTAACCTCTCCATTACTTGATATTGACGTTCGAACCGCAGACCGCGCATTAGTGAACATCACTGGAGGGTCAAGCATGACTCTAGGCGAAGCAGAAGCAGCTGTTAATGCAATTGCTTCCAAAGTTTCCAAAGACGCTCACATAATTTGGGGCGCAACAATTGACGACACAATGGAAAAAGGCGGAGTACGCATTTTAGCTGTACTCGCTGGAATAAAACACAAAAGTGAACCAAGCCAACAAACAGAGGCAAATATAGACCTCGATTTCGTGTGATAAAACTACAATGAGTATATTACAACCTGCATTTGACTTCGTTGAACAAAGCAAACGCGTAGTCAACGTAACTCACAAGCCAAAAGACGAAGAATTCAGGCAAATGACGCTCATCACTGGCCTCGGACTAGCCGTAATCGGAATAATTGGATTCATAATTTCCATGGTGGCGCATTTCCTAAGATAAACGCCAGTACATTTTTTTATATTTTTTCTACCAAAAACCAAAATTGCAAAAACGTGAAATACAAATGTTATACACCTATCGAGTAACCGCCGGACAAGAAACCATTGTTTCAGACTTACTACAGAAAAAAATTGAAAAAACCGGTGCACCAATAAAAGCAATAATAGTTGCGCCACGCTTGCGCGGCTACGTACTAGTAGAAGCACCAGATGACATAAGCGCCAAGTCAATAATTGCAAATGTCCCACACATTAAAGGCGCATTGCACAAAGCAATGGTAATAGGCGACATCGCAGAATTACTTGAAAGCAAACCACAAGAAATCATACTTAACAAAGGCGATTTAGTTGAAATCATAGCAGGTGCATTCAAAGGCGAAAAAGCCAAAGTAGTACGCCTCGACCAAGAAGACGCAACAGTTGAACTAATCGAAGTAGCTGTACCAATTCCAGTAACCATCAAAGTAAACACTTTGAAACTAATGCCAAAATAAACTCAACTACGTTTTAGGTATTTTTGGCCCTCCTGCGAAATCATTATTAATTGTCCATTTCCTACTTACCTAGCTTCTGAGTCTAAAAAAATACGCTTTTAATCTGGAGATGAAATTTACATGACTAACAAAATGACCATACCTGCAATGGTAGAAGCAGGCAAAGCAAGCATGGGCCCACCGTTAGGACCTGCGCTCGGCCCTTCTGGAGTAAACCCCGGTCAAGTGATTGCAGCAATCAACGAAAAAACAAAAGCATTCGCTGGAATGACTGTACCAATCAAAGTTGTTATTGACAAAGATTCCAAAACATTTGAAATCGAAGTAGGCACACCCCCAACTTCAAGCTTGATAAAAGGCGAACTCGGCTTAAAAGAGCCAGTTAAAGAAGAAGCTGGAGTAAAAGGCAAAAAAACAATCGGAAACCTCTCTTTTGACCAAGTGGTTAAAGTTGCACGAATGAAACGCGATTCAACACTTGCAAAAACACTCAAAGCAGGAGCAATGGAAGTAATGGGTACGTGCGTTTCACTTGGAGTAACCGTAGAAGGCAAAAAACCACAAGAAGTCCAAGCAGAAGTAAAAGAAGGCAAATGGGATAAACCACTAAAAGAATAAGCTGTGCTTTATTCACAACGCGCTGTGTGTTTATTTTTCGTTTTTTTTAAACTTTTTCAACTCCGCCGCCCCAAATTGCTGGTGGCACGTGCGGTTGCTTTATCACTAGCCGTTTAACAATATGCCTAATGGCTTTGCGTGCGGTTTCTGCTTCTTCATGATGAACTGCTACAAATAGTTTTTTATCTTCTTCAGGCGTTTCGGGCAAGTAAGTTCTTTCAACTACTTTGCCGCCATCCACAACGCGATACTTTATTTTCTTTTCAAACGAACTAGTTACGTCAACGTAAAATCTATGTTCTTTTAACCCAGATCTACGCAATGCCCTTATAATTTTCAAGCGCATTAATGCAAGTTGTGCAGGATTTCTAACTCGGGATTTCAATTGTGTGAAATTCGCTGCAAAAACCGGAACATAACTGCTGTGCACGTTGTGTTGTTTGAACAGTGGTTCGGCTTCAGGGATATCGCTTTCGCGTAATTTTTTTTCTGCGACATGTTCAATTTCATGTGTTAAATCTCTAACTGTGACGACTTTTTGGTCAATTGCTTTTTGCAAAGCTCTACGTAACAAGTGGCGTGTTAGCATCAAAAACGGTTGGCCGTAGAGTTCAGACCAAAATAAGTTTCGATAATCCGAAAATTTGCGAACCGCAGCTTCACCTTCTCTTGTAACACATAATTTTCCTTTATGTAGCCGCAAATTTTCGATGACTTCTTCAACGTTTCTACCAACGCCAGCTTGTACGTGGGAATACGCGCCGATTTTAAAAGCGTCGCGCTGAAGGTAATCCATTCTATCGGCATATTCTGTAATTATTTCGCCCAACCCTTTGCCGCGCATTAATCCAAGCACTTTTTCAAAGTCGAGCCCATGTTTTTTAAGTAAAGCTGGAACTCCGTTTTCCCTGAGTTTTTTCTCACCAAGTTGCTCGTGATCCATTCCAGTCGATTTCTTTACAATTGGTTCAGAACCATGTGAAAACGCCGAGTGCCCAACGTCGTGAAGTAAAGCAGCTACGCGCAATTGTTGAATTTGCTTTTGAGATAAGCGTAGCCTTTGCCCTATTCTTCCAGCTAAGTGCATTGCGCCTATTGCATGCTGAAGCCGATCATGCGAAGCACTAGTATAATACCCTGACAAATCAGCTTCCATTTGATGTACAAATTGCAATCTAGCCACGCTTGGCACGCCTAATAGCGATTGCTCTACTTTTGTAAGTGTTATCGAGCCATGAATGGCATCATGAAGCGTGTTATCTTCATCGTCAATTAACTCGTGGCCAATTACAGCTAAGCCTTCTCTTCGCCATAAATCATTTGGCTCTTTTTTTCTGCGCTTGTTTTCAGCCATGTAGATAGCTACGGCGAAAGCGTTTTAAAGCCGTTCACTTCTTTTTAATGTTAACTGAGTTGCTTCGCCCGAAGTGACTTTTCTAACAATCGACTATTTTGCTTCGGTGAAATAGAAGGGTTTCAAAAAAGCGTAATTTATATGGACAAAGGTAAATTGTCAAAAGCTATTCAAACTGCTCTAGAAAAAGGCAAAGGTAAATGTAAGTTTGCCCAAAGCGTAGAAATCGCGGTTAATTTTCACGATATTGACTTCAACAAGCCAGAAAATCGTCTTAACTTAGACGTTGTACTTCCTTATGTTCCAAAACAACAAAAAATCGCAATTTTTGCAGACGGCCAACTAGCACTTGACGCTAGGACAACGTGCGATAAAACCATTTCGCCAGCTGAAATTGAACAGTACACAAAAGACAAAAAATTACAAAAAGAACTACTTCAATACTCGCTAATTTCGTCAACTGCGTTAATGCCTGTTGTTGGAAAAGCACTTGGTCAATTACTAGGTGCACGTGGAAAACTACCGCGGCCAGTTATGCCTGGAACCAGCTTAAAGGATTTAGTTGACCGAGTAAAGCGCAGCATTTCAGTTAAAACAAAAGGCAAATACTTACCAACTGTACATGCGCTAATTGGAACCGAGTCAATGTCCAGTGACCAACTACTTGAAAACTTACAAACTATACTTGAAGCAATTGAAAAGAAAATCCCCGAACACCAAATCTCTTCAATATTTATAAAAACCACAATGGGGCCAGCTGTAAAGGTGGCTTAGTAAACATGATTTCCAAACCACAAAAACTTGAAACTGTAAAAAACGTTGGGAAAAAACTCTCCCAGTACAAAGTAGTAGCAGTAGCAAGCATCAGTGGGTTAAAATCAAGACAATTTAACGCGATTAAAAAGAAACTCCGCGGCCAAGCAGAACTCATAGTAGCACGAAAAACACTACTGCAAAAAGCAATTGATAACAGCAAGCCAGAAGTCAAGGGACTAGAAGCACACATGACTGGCGCTGAAATACTAGTTTTATCCAATCTCGATGCGTTTAAGTTATACAAATTATTCAAACAAAACAAAACTAAAACAGCTGCTAAAGCAGGTGCAATTGCACCAGCTGACATAGTTATCCCGGCAGGTGAAACTAACCTTGCGCCGGGTCCAGTGCTCACTGAATTAAAACAAGCGAAACTAGACGCAAAAATCCAAGGGCCAAAAATCGTAATTACAAAAGATGCAGTTGTAGCAAAAGCGGGTCAGCCAATTTCGCCACAAGTAGCATCAGTACTATCCAAGCTAGGTATTGAGCCACTAGAAGTTGGAATTGAGCTCCAAGCTGCCTTTGAAGAAGGTACAATTTACCCGGGTGCAATTCTAAACGTTGACGACGAACAAATCCTAGCACAAATCGTGAGTTGCCACCAAAAGGCGGTTAACCTTGCTGTTAATGCAGAGATCTTCAACAGTGTTTCAATGGAATTATTGTTAATGAAAGCTTCCCGCGAGTCTAAAGCAATCAGTGGGCTCTTCAAGCCAAATGTTGGTGAAGAACAAAAAGCAGTTCAAACTGAAACTCCAGCAGAAGCACAATCTCCGCCAGTAGCATAGCGCAGTCGGAATTCTTAATTTTTCTTTTAATTTTCAAAAAAATAACAACAAACAAAAAAGAGCTTGTAAAACAATCAAAAATAATAAACGGTGAATCAAAAATGGAATATACTTACGCAGCAATGTTGCTTCACGCAACTAAACAACCAATCAATGCAGAAAACTTGAAAAAAGTGCTAACCGCAGCAGGCGCAACAGCGGATGAGCTAAAGATCAAGGCACTTGTAACTGCATTAGAGGGAGTTAATATTGAAGAAGCAATTGCAAAAGCAGCAGTAGTTGCCGCTCCAGCAGCAGGCGCAGCGCCCGCAGCAGCAAAAGCTGAAGTGAAAGACGAAAAAACTGAAGAAAAGAAGGAAGAAGAAGCCGCAGCCGGACTAGCAAGCCTATTCGGCTAAAAAGCCTTTTTTCTTTCCTTTTATTTTCTTTTTTTATTTTAATTTTTTTTATTGATTTTTTTCTATTTATTTTTCTTTTAATTCAGTAGCCTTGGCACTAGCGATACATAAAATAAAACTAAAAAAAGAAGTCGAACCCGTCCGGTTGTTTTGGGGGCTCGAGTGGGTAAGAAGTGCAAAATTTATCCAGCTGGTTTGGTTTCTGGAGCTGGCATTAGCTTAGCACGTGGCACGTTAATAGGTGCGCTTACGTTAATTCCAAATGCAAGTAGAGTTCCAATTGCTGAACAAGTGTAAGTCATTGCAGTTAGCAAGTCGCTAGCCATGTTCTCTGGAAGTTGGCCGGTTTTCTCCCACTGTTCTTTTGCGTTTTTAGCGTCTTTTTCGCTTTCTTCAAATACAATCTCGCCTTCAATTACCATCTTAGCAACATCTGGCTTGTATGTGACTTCATAAGTATAAGTTACTAACAGCTTAGTTTTATCGAATTTTAATGAGCCGACTCGAATGTTAACTACGGACCCACTGTGAGCCATGTCTTTCATTCGTTCTGCGCTGATTTTTTTTACTGTTCCGCCGGTAATCATTTGAAACAACACCTCTAGTTAATACGTCTAAATAGTACTATTGCCGATAAAGGGCTATTAGTATACAATTATAGAAATTAAACTGCTTTTAAAACCGCCGGTTTTTTCAAAAGTCAAGCGTTTGGCCAATTTGAAGCACTTTAACTTCAGCGCGGCCGTTGCCTTGGCTCCGTTTGGCAAAATCGTGTGAATCAACCATTATTTTTTCAAATGTGTTAAAGTGCATTGGCACAACGAACCTAGCTTTAATACGTTTAATCGCACTAAGCGCCCCATATATGTCCATTGTGTAAGTGCCGCCAATTGGAATCAAAGCAACGTCTACGTTGATTTGACCCATTTCAAAAAAGTCATATGTGTCTCCAGCAAAGTAGACACTCTTACCGTTTTTTTCAACAATATATCCAACTGGGTTAATGCTCTGCGGGTGGCGCGCTGGAGTAACTGAAACATTAAGCCCATGAAGCGTAAATTCATCTCCAGTTTGCACTGCCATTTTTTGCCTGGGCGAAACATCAGTTAACAATGCGAGAGTTTGATCTGGAGCAACAACAGTTGCAAATGTCTTTTGACTAATGCGCGTAACATCATAAGGGTCACAGTGGTCAAAATGCTCGTGGCTGATCATAATAGCATCTGCTTTTCTAATAGAGTCAACGTTCTGTATCCCCGGACTTACAAGCCGTTGCATTTGCCTGGGCTTTTGGTCAAACCAAGGGTCAAAGTAGATGATGCTTCCGCCAAGGTTAACTTCAAAACTCGCGTGCCCGAGCCAAGTGACGCTTGCCATAAACAAAACAAGGGGGGCAAATACTATTAAAACCTACTTGACTCAACGATATGTGGCATAGTCAGTGAAGCATAACTTCCGGAATTCATATTGTGCTCCATTTTTGCGCCTATCCTATTATCCTATTAAAAACTCAAAATACTTAAAATATAAAATTGGTGAAATTTACAAATGTTAGATAGACAACCAGTAGACAATTCAAGCAGCGAAACAACAACCCAACCAATTGACAAGTCGAATAACAAGCCAAATATTCCAATTGCCTTCATAGCTTTCTTAATTATTGCAATAGCGTTCATTTTGTTCAATGTTTACAGCTTTTTAACGCCAGTGAGTCCAATCGCAGGCGCAACAAATGCGGTTGTTGCAAAACCAATTTTACTTAGCGCCCAGAATTGCGTTAACTGCTTTCCACTTGACCAAGCTGCAACTCAAATCTTTCAAAACTTCGACCGCGTTTCTTACGCAGATAGCCACGGAAAAGATTTAGTTACTAAGTATTCGATTGCTAAACTTCCAGCGTTAATAATTTTCGACCCTTTAGCTCAATCTAATCCGCAATTAGCACAATTACTTGTCAAAAAAGGTGACGCGTTTGTCTTGGAAGCACCATCGGCTCCTTTTTACGACATTGCCTCTCAGTCAATAAAAGGAATCGTAACGCTAACTTCAATCACACCACTTAACTGCAGTAAGTGTACGGCTCCTTCGAATCTTGCTGACGAGTTTAAACAAAACAAAGTCAGCCTCGTATCTCAGTCGTTCATTGAGGGAAGCGAAAAAGCAAATGAGTTAATAGCTAAATACAATCTGTCTTTCTTACCTGCATTTATTTTAACGCATGATTTGCTTGAATACCCGACATTTAAACGATCATGGAACACAATGGGTTCAATTGAGCCAGATGGGACACTAGTTATGCGCCTTCCACTTCCGCCGTACAAAAACATCTCAACACAAAACATCGAAGGACTCGTAAGTGTAACTTACTTAAGCGACACAAGTTGTACGGCATGTTACAATGTTTCTGTTCACCGGGCTGTTTTGAAAGGATTAAATGTACATATAGAAAACGAGACTTTTGTTGACGTGAGCTCACCTGAAGGCACCGCGATTTTAGCTAAGTATAATGTAACTGCTGTACCAACTATATTGTTATCAAAAGAAGCGAACGTCTACTTTTCCATTAAACAAGTGTGGGCAACAGTTGGCTCAACAGAATCAGATGGCGTTTTTGTATTTCGTAATTTAGCTAAAACTCCTGGCTTAGTTTATAAGAATTTGACTACTGGCCAGATTTTAAATTCAACTTCGCCAAGTGCAACTTAACGTATTCAATTGCGTTTTCTCTTCGAGAATCAACTTCGAGCATTGGACAAAGTTGCTTGTAATGCTTTAGCAATGGCTTAGTTTTTTCTTCGTATATAGCTATTCGCCTAGCTATAGTTGTAGCTTCGTCTTCTTTTCTGTGAACTAATTCGCCCCCGCACACGTCACATGTTCCTGTTTTACGCGGTGGAGAGTACTTCGTGTTAAAAATAGCGTGACACTTTGAACAAATAACGCGATTAATAATCCGATCAACAATAGTTGGTTCATCTGCAAACAAGTTTATAACTAAGTCAATTTTCTTATTGCGTTTTGCCAGTAAATCTTCCAAATCCCCCGCTTGTTTCAAGTTACGAGGATACCCGTCTAATATGACGTCGTCGTTTATTTCCTTTGCAACTAAGGCTAGAGTCTCTTCATCACTCATTAGTTTACCTGCATCTAAGTCTTCTTTAATTTTTTTTCCAAGTGGAGTGCCAGCTGCAATTTCGCGCCTAAACAAGTCACCAGTAGAAATTTGCCTAGCTACTTTTTGAGTTTGTAACGCTTGTGCTAACGTGCCCTTTCCCGAACCAGGCGCACCAAGCAAAACCAAAATCATTTGTAAACCCTACACCTTTTTATTAACGAAAAAGCGGGCTCGGTGGGATTCGAACCCACGACCCTCTGGTTTCTTCCCTCTAGAGAATAGAGTTAAAAGCCAGATGCTCTAGCCATTTCAGGAACAAAGAAAAACACGGTTGCGATAATCGCTATCATGCTTCTTTATTCTAGCTGAGCTACAAGCCCACGTTAGTTTTTCGGACTGAATCAAAATATAAACTTGCACTTCGCCCACTCATACTTAATAATCTTGGCGAAATGTAAGGCTATAACAAAGCAGCATTAATTCGGGTGCTTAACTGCTTTGTTTTCTGCTTTGTTATATAAACCTGCGTGGTTTTGTATTTGGGTAATATGCCAATTGCAGTTGTGTTAGATACGAATTTCCTCTTATTGCCTTTTCAGCGTAAGCTAGATCTAGAAGGGGAAGTTGAACGATTATTAGAAACCCCGCACTTCTACGTGGTACTTGGCCAGTGCCTTGACGAATTACGCGAAATGGGGTCAAAACAACGCAAATTCTCTCCAGCCAGCAGAGCAGCTTTAGCCTTAATAGCAAATAAAAAATTTGTAGTTGAACGCGGCTTTCCGGGTCCGCCAGACGATGCAATCCTAAAATATTGCATTGCAAAAAATGCAATTATGTGCACTGCGGACGCTGCATTGCGCGCCAAGGCTAAAAAAGCGCGAGTTAAGACGATTTATTTACGAGGCAAAAGCCATTTAGCACTAGCTTAGCGTTTTTAAAAGATAACTCTATTATGTTTAAGGCGTTGTTATGCCTCTATCAAAGTCACACGAAAATCACTTAGTTGTATTGGAAGCTGCCGGGGTTCCAAATCATGAGTTATTTAGACCTTATCCAAGAGTAACTGCTGCTTTACACGCATCAGTAACCGTTGATAGCGCTGCGCCTATTGCTGGCTTTGCTCATCAAATTGGCAGAAGAATAGGTGATATGCCTACAGCAAAACGCGATAAGTTATTAGCTTCAATTGAACGCCGTGCGCTTATACGTCGCAAAGATACAACTCTTTACGATTTATTAGAGAAAGTTAGCGCTTAGTCATTTTATTTGGTTTTTTATGTATCAAAGCGTTTTTTAATAAGGACTCTCCTATTTTTTTACTTATTTTAAGAGGTTTACATGTATGTATCGATTAGTAACTTTCAAAGAAGTAGTTAGAATCCCGCCAAACCATTTTGGAAAAAAAGTGTCAAAAGGCGCCCTAGATTTGCTTAGAGAGCAATACGAGCGAACAGTTTCCAAACAACATGGCATTGTAATTAGCTTGCACGATGCAAGAATAAAGTCAACTGGCAAAGTGATTCACGGCGATGGAGCTGTATTTTGCGACGTTGAATTTGATGCATTAGTTTTTACTCCAGTTGCAAACGAAGTTGTTGAAGGTCGGGTATCTGAAATAGTCGAATTTGGTGCATTTGTGCGGCTTGGACCAATCGATGGCTTAGTGCACGTTTCACAAATAGCAAACGATTACTTTTCATACGATAAAAGAGTAGATGCCCTCGTTGGCAAAAATTCAAAGAAATCCCTTAAAAAAGGAGAATTAGTTCGCGGTAAAATTGCAACAATCAGTTTGAAAGACACGATTCCCAACAGTAAAATCGCTTTGACGATGCGCACTGAAGGGCTAAATAAGTGATGTAGAAATGATGGAAAAAGCATGTAAACAATGTAGGCTAATAGTCGAAGGACCAATTTGTCCACTGTGTAGTTCAGGTGATCACTTAACCAAAACTTGGGAGGGTCACATTTTCATCGTGAATCCAGAAGGTTCAGAAGTAGCAACTGCGATTGGCGCCAAAACACCAGGCAGATACGCGCTTAAAATAAAATAAATAGAAATAATACAAATACTAAAAAATTTAAAAGAAGTGAGTGTCGAAAATCATGAAATTAAAAATCCTTTCAAAGAAAAACAACGTGTTGTTCAACCGAACTGAAGTAACTGCCTCGGCAACTGAATTTGAGTCAACCCCTTCGCGCAAAGAATTGCTTGGAGCTATGGCAACTGAATTAAAGTGTGAGGCAGGTGCATTAGTTCTAGAGCAGATTCACCAGCCGTTTGGCTCTAAAAGCGTTGCAATAAATGCAAAAGTATATGATTCTCCAGATGCAGCTGCAAAAGCTGAACCAAAGTTTAAGTTTGAACGCGGTCAAGCAAAAGTACAGCCTAAACCGAGTTAGAGTAAAAAGGTAAATTGAGGTAAATTGAAAATTATGGCAAAAGACGCTAAGAAAAAACCAAAAGCATATGTTGTCGGCAAAAACTGTCCAAAATGCGGGCCAGGCAACAAACTAGCTGGTCATAAAGATCGATTTGGCTGCGGCAAATGCGGTTACTACGAACGCAAATAGGATTACAATTCGCTATGGGGTTTATAGTGTTATAAACTCGCCGTGGCTTTGCTAAATAAACCCGAATAGTTTCTATTAATTACATGGCCGTACTTGAAGCGCTGCTTTTTTACTTTTTACTCATAGTTGCCACGCTGTTAATTGCCAAGAGAAAAACTTGGATTCAAACACTAAATTACTTAGGGCTACAAACAAAGAAACCGAACGTAATGCAAATAATGCGCAATGCGGCGATTCTAGTATTCATCATATTCATCAGCCTTACCGTTCTTTCAATTATATTATCGCTTGTGATTGTGGATGACTCGCAAAAAGTGTCTGCTATAATTTCAACTCTTTCTTTGCCAGCGATTTTAGTTGCAGTAACAATCGGTCCATTTGCAGAAGAATTATTCTTCAGGGGATGGTTACAAAAAAATATTGGCGTAGTTCTCTCAGCACTTATTTTTGCAGGCCTTCACTTTTCATTTGGTTCAATTGCAGAAATATTTGGTGCACTTGTAGCCGGTTTAGTAATTGGCTATTGGGTAAAATACCGGGATTCAAACCTCTGGCCAGCTATAATAGCCCACGCGGTTTACAATGCAATTAGCATTTTGCTAGTACTGGTGATAAAATGATTGTACTAGGAATTGAAAGCACAGCGCATACCTTTTCAGTTGCAATTGTACAGAAAAGCAAGGGACTCAGCAAAACAAGCAAAGCCACAAAGCGCGCTAAAACTAAACGCCAATTGAGTTCGATCGAGGTTCTTGCCAATGCTTCAGATAAATACGCATCTACTCTTGAAGGTTACATTCCGCGCAAATTAGCTGATCATCATGCCGAAGCATTTCCAAAACTATTGCAACAAGCTCTATCTGATTCAAGCATTTCTTTAAGCGAAATAGATGCAATTGCGTTTTCTCAAGGAAGTGGAATTGGGCACTGTCTTCACGTTGGATACGTGGCTGCAAAAACACTTTCCACTATGCTAAAAATACCGCTTGTGCCAGTTAGCCACAGCATCGGCCACATTGAAATCGGGCGAGAATTCAACTGCGAAACCAATGACCCGCTCGTAGTTTACGTATCTGGAGGAAACACGCAAATTCTCGGCCTTGATAAAAAAAATTCGAAGTATCATGTATACGGTGAAACAAGTGACATTGGAATTGGCAATTTCCTCGACGTACTTGGAAGAAAATTGGAGCTAAAGCCATCAGATGCAGTTGGAGTTGTGAATGCAGCGCAACTAGCGAGTAAATATATTGAAATGCCTTACACGATTCGCGGAATGAACCTAGCTTTTTCAGGTCTCTTAACGTACATTGAAAAAAAACTTATTCCACAAATCGAAACAAAAAAATTTACAAAAGAAGAAATTGCGTTTTCAAGCCAAGAAACTGCCTTTGCAATGTTATGCGAAGCGGTTGAACGCGCCTTGTGCCACACCAACAAAAAAGAAATCCTCTTATGTGGTGGAAATGCCCGCAACGCACGCTTGCAAGAAATGCTAAAAGAAATTTGCAGAGAACACAACGTCCACTTCGCTTGCACTTCTTTTGAATACTCCGGCGACCAAGCTGCAATGATTGGCTTAACTGGAATAAAAATGCTTGAATCAAAATGCCTTCCAAAATATGAGGCTCCAGTGCAGCGTTTGCGTACTGATTTAACACACGTTTGTTGGTGAATTATTGACCTCAATTTGTCGGTGCTTAGCTGGGAACCTTTTTATTTCTTTTTTTCCCATTCTTATTTACCCAAAGAAGCAAAATCGTAATTTAGACAACTAGCGTTTAAGTTTTAGAAGACGCGGTGTAGGTGAAAAAAACGTATGAAAACTAAGCTCTATCAGTTTATTTTAAAAGAACGCGAAAAAACAGCGAAAGTACTTGAAAACCTTGCCAATCTCTTGCGAAATGGCGGGGTAGCAGTTATCCCAACTGAAACCTGTTATTCACTTGCAATAGATGCTACAAACGACGAAGCCGCACAGAAATTAAACGCCTTAGGTGTAAAACCCGGTTTAACCAATCCAATAATTGTAAGTGACTTGCGTATGGCTAACGAATACACTTTGATAAATCCCTTAGCTGAAAAAATATCGCATTCATTTATGCCTGGTCCAGTTACATTGGTTGTTGACTTACTTCCAGAAACTAAACTCTCCAAAAACGTGTTCACAGATGGAGCATCCTTTAGAATTTCAAGCAACGTGTTTACACGCGCACTTGCAAGTGAATTAGAAAAACCTATAACCGTGTCTATATTGAGTGATTCGCCACCAATTTACAAATTTAAAGACCTCTACGATACGTTCAACACGAAACTAGACGCGATCGTAAGTTCAGGAGACTTGCCACAAGTAATGCCATCGACTGTAGTAGACGTCAGGTCACCTGTTCCACACCTGGTGCGCCAAGGGCCAGTTCCATTCGACGAAATAATGAACTTAGTTGCTAAAACCACTGTAGAAGCCTAAAAGCACTTCGACACTATTATGATCCGCAATGCTAAAGACATATTCTTATGTATGTGTGGCGTGTAGATAACTCTAGTTATGCACAAAACACCGAACAACCAAGGCGCAGAAGCCGTTGTAACTAACTGCATTTACTTTAACACTCCAGCCATATCGAAGCGCAGGCTTCCAAAACGCTATCGCGTGCATTCCCTTGACTCAAAACTACGTTTAGAACGTACTAAAATCGAAGCAAGGATAATGCACCGCGCAAAAGCAACTGGGACAAATTGCCCGCTTGTATTATCAGTTGACCTTGAACGATGCGAATTAATCGAAACGCGATTAAACGGAGTTAAACTAGTTGACTACCTACAAGATAAAAAAAATCAAAAAAATGCCAAACGCATTTTAGCAGATGCCGGCACTCAACTTGCAAAACTTCACCTTGCAAACATAAGCCACGGGGATTCAACTACTTCAAATTTCATGACTGACGGCAAAAGTGTTTTCATATTTGATTTTGGCTTATCGCAATTCAATGCAACTGACGAAGAACGCGCCATTGACTTACTCTTATTTTTTAAGTCCGTATCTGAACTTCAATTCAAGTATTTCATCAAAGGATACGCGGCACAATACGGTGAAAAACAAACCAAGCAATTAATATCAAAGATTCGTGAAATAGAGTCAAGAGCAAGATACGTGGAGCGTTAAACACTTCAATGGAATGGTATTTTTTTGCAATAGCCTCTGCAATTGTAACTGCAATTATAGGCGTAACTGAAAAAAAGATTTTACAACACGAGCATTCGCTTACTTTTTCAGTTACACATGCGCTAATAGCTTTAGTTATTTCACTCCCCTTTTTTATCTACTTTGATTTTTCAACCATTACGCCGCAACTCATAATTGCAATATACTTTGCTATGCTTTTAGCTGCAGCTGCGTTTTGGCTTACTGCAAAAGGAGTCAAACATTTAGAACTATCTGTTTCCAGCCCGCTGACTCTACTTAACTTCATTTTCTTGCCTTTTCTAGCTTTTCTATTCGTAGGAGAACGCTTATCTTTCAAACAAATAGCAGGCGTTTGCCTCATACTGTTGGGAGTACTAGCACTAGAGCTAATTGTTCACCGCGGCAAGTTCTTTCCTCACATTAAAACAAAAGGAAAAGAACAATATTTTCTATTTATGCTAATTGCAGGCTTATTCTATGCAGTTACCGCAATTCTTGATAAGCATCTACTTGCCGCAGTGAATCCATTTACTTATTTATTGCTTGCGCATTTCTTCATTGCCCTTAATAGCTTATTGTTTTTCGCGTTTTTCGACAAGGAATTCAAGCGAGATTTGAAAAAAATCTTTTCGCAAGACTTAAAAACCACGATTTTTGTAGCCTTCTTATCCATTATACAAAGGTTAACTTTTGCATTTGCAGCTTCAGCGGCTTACATAAGCATAGCAGTTGCAATTAAGCGCCTTAGCATACTATTCTCCGCGCTATTAGCTGGCAAACTATTTCACGAAAAAAACATAGTTGAAAAACTAGCGGTTTCAATACTAATGCTAATCGGCGCATTATTACTAGTGTGGCCGTAGAACTGTTCAAAAACCGCGCTAGCGCTAAAGTTGTTTTTAGAAAAAATTGAAAAAAGGAAGAAAACTCAAAAGAGTAGGGAGTTGGAAAATTCCTAAAGTTCTCCGACTCTTCGTTTCTGCTTGCGCTTCATGCGCTTGCGGCGTTTCTTTACCCATTTCCAGCGCATTCTGCCAGATTTCTTCCATTTTCGCGGTCTAGAACCCATAAAGTATTGAACCCATTAATTTGAACTAAATTTGCTTAAAACTGAGTGTATTTATTGTGCTGCCAAAGTTTATAAGTTGAATTCCTTGGCTATTTTCTTCATTGTCTGTACTTGGTTTGAGAATTTAAACAACTTCACTGCTTGCTTCCACGTGACCCACTTAAAAGCGTCATGTTCTTGAACGGGGTTATGCTTAAGTGAAACGCGACGCGTTTTACTCTTGACAAGCCAGCCAGTGAAACGCGCGTGCGTGTAACTGTGCTTTTTCTCGTATACTTTTCCAAACTTGAACTTTACAACTACTTTGCTTTTGCGAATAACGCTATAGTCTTTTTTTCGAAGGCCAACTTCTTCCCACAATTCTTCAGCTAACGCTTCACGTTCCGTGTGTCCATCCAAGCCGCCTTTTGGCAACTCCCAACCACGCCAATTAAGTACGCGATGTAATACTAAAACATCCCCTTTCTTATCAAGCACAACTGCGAAGATTCCACGACGAGTTTTAGATTTTTTTACCATGAAATACGTAACGATAAATTTTTATTGTTTTGTTCAATTAATTATAGTATATGTCAAAAGTCAACACTTTAAATTTGTTGCTAAGTTGCTCTACTTTTGACTTTGCTAATTTTTGGCATTTTTCATCCTAGCATCAGTTAGTTGAAACTTTGTCTGGTTGTTTGCTATGGAATTAATTTGTTTAGGTGTACTTTTCTTGCTTTTTCTAGTTGTATGTGGGAAGGAGGTGAAGGTTGGTGGCAGTTAAATGCGTGATTTTTGACAATGATGATACGCTCTACTATGCGCCAGGCATAGGGAAAGAGGCAGTTGGTTACATGGTTGAATTTGCTGCAAGTGCTTTAAATATCTCAGTTGAAGACGCGGCGCTTGAACGTGTTAAAATAAAGCGAAAATATGGCGTTGACTCTACTCCCTTTGCTTTTAACCAAAAGTATGGAATTGATTTTGATGAAATGATAAATTTTGCATATTCGCAAATTGAGCTAAAAAAATACGGGATTAGTAAAAATGATAGTTTAATCAAAACGTTGTCTGCATTAAAGGTTCCAAAATTTATATTAACAAATAACACTGCGGAATTCGCTTCACTAATATTGTCTGAATTGGGTGTTGCTAATTTATTTAAGCGCATTTTTGGCTGCCGTGAAGTAGATTTTAAACTTAAACCCGCGCCTGAAGCATATTTGCGTGTACTTAATTTTGCAAATGTAAATGCAAGTGAAGCGGTTATGGTAGACGATCGAGTTGATTTTCTCTTAGGCGCTGCTCAGTTGAGGATGCGCACTATATTATTCTCCCGCGACATGAGCTTTCATCCGCTTTGTGGCGTTGATTTTGTGATTCGAGATTTAAAAGAATTGCCGAAGTTACTAAGTGAATTGAAATGAAACGTAAATTAGTGATAATTGATACTGATCCAGGTCACGATGACGCTCTTGCTTTGATGCTTGCATTGCGAAGTAAAAAATTGCGAGTACTTGCGGTTACTACGGTAGCTGGAAATTCCACCATTCAAAATACGACTCGAAATGCCCGGTTTGTGCTTAAGTTGCTTGACGCGCAAAATATTCCAATTTATTCGGGCGCTTCAAAACCACTTTGTCGTAAATTAGTGAAGGCAGTTGTACATGGAAAGAATGGTTTATCTGGTTTAAAGTTTAAACAAAAAAGTAATTTAACCAATAACGCTGCCGAAAAGATAATCTCAATTGTTCAACAAAATGCTGGCGTGACTATAATTACTTTGGGTCCATTGACCAACTTAGCTCAAGCTATTTTGAAAAAGCCAAGTGTCATGTTGAAAGTGAAGAAATTTGTTATTATGGGTGGTGCGATTAAAGTTCCTGGAAATAAAAGTAGAGTGGCTGAGTTTAACTTTTTTGTTGATCCAGAGGCCGCGGATATAGTGTTTAAATTTCCAGTTGCAAAGATGCTCATTCCACTCGATGCAGGTAATCCTATTTTCCTAAAAAACTCGGATTTTCGTAAGATAAGGGGGTCACTGAAAAAACCAATATTGCAGCTTATGAATTCGTATATGGGAAATCTCTATAACTACATAAAGGTAAAACGTGCGCTTATATATGACGCATTAGCGGTATATTCACTAATAAAGCCCAGCGCTTGTAGAAAAAAGCGATATAATATTGTAATAGAAACAAAAGGAGAAGCTACGCGTGGCATGTCAGTTACCGAGCTGAGGCAGTTCAAAAAAACGCTACCAAATGCAACTGTAGTTGAAAAAATTTCAGCAAACGCTTTTAAGCAGGCGTTTATAAATTCTCTTTCAAAAAGGGGATAACCAATGCGTTTGAATTTACATCCATATTCAATTGAAGTTATTGAAAAACCCGGAAGTTTACCCCCTAGGCGTAGAGAAGTGCTTCTTCGCTCTGTTGTTCGAATAGCACAAGATGCATTTGGAAAAACAACTCGCGAAACCATGGAACGTCGTGTTTTACCGGCAGATGAGATTTTGGTAGTAAGGAAGGGGCGTAGGATAATCGGCTACTCTTTAAATAGATATTTTAATTTGCCTACTGGAAGAATGCTTTACCTTTCTGGATCTGCAGTTGAAAAGCAACATGAAGGAAAAGGGCTTTACGGTGCATTGCGACCACTATCCATTCTATTAGCCTGTAGGGACAATCGTTTTTCACATATTGCGACTAGAACCCAAAATCCAATAATATATGCTTCCCTTGCAAAACTTGGTCTTCATCCTATAGAAGGACGAAAAGTGCCAAAAGAAATAAGTACGGCTGCAATACACTTAGCAGCTGAAATCAGTCCGGGCAAGGCGTTTGATTCTGCTTCTCTAGTTATAAAACAGGCATTTAGGGGATCAGCAAGTGTAGCTTCTCCAAAGCATCACGATGAAAGATTCAATACCTTTGTTTCAACAAGAATAAATGAAGCGCAAGGCGACGCGTTGTTACAAGTGGGAATGCTGGACAGACGGAAAGCCCGAGTACTTTTCCTAACTGCAGCTGATAAAATAAGCAAAAAAACAGCTATAGACGCACAAAAATTAGTTGAGCGACTCACTGTTGTTGGTAAAAGTGCGTTTGATTCATAAATGGCCTGCGAAGATATTCAGCGCCACACTATTCCGATAAATGCGTTTTTCGTGATTAGAAAAAAAGTAATTGCTTTTTTGAGCAATAAATATTTAAACTTGCCAACTGGCCTGTTATTCTACCTCGCAGGAACAAGTGTACATGCTGATTACGGGCGCGTTGGACTTTATAGTTTGCTGTCAGGTTAACCTCGAAAATTGAGGTGGCTTGTTGATGGTTGGTTTAATGGATCTTAGGAAAGCAGAGCAAGCTTTTCTCGCCGCTGCAGGGAAAGTAAGCTCAATTGCCGCTGGCAAAATCGTTGAACAATTGCGACACTTGTGAAATAAAGGTATTTAATTGCGAGTTTGCTATTATTTCCAATATGCAAGAAGAGTCAATTACGCACAAGCGAGGAACTAGGCTTCACATTACTGAGCTTGATCCGGAAGATCCAAATTTTGAACACCACGTTGCTGATTCATGGAGAAACATAAAGGCTAGTTATCAGGAGTATCCCTATGTTGAAGTGGGAGATCCAGTGCATGTTAGGCGAGAAATAGCCGCTGGTCGGCTGAGGACTTTTCTAGTGCGTGAAGATAACCGAGTGGTTGGAACCGCAGCAATGGTTTCAAATGGTCCAGTCTGGGAATTCGGAAGATTGGCAGTTGACCCGAGCCACCGTGGAAAGGCTTACGGTCAAGCGCTTGTCTGGCACAGATTATCTGCGGCTGCAGGTGACCCGGTTTATACTACTGCACGCGCAGCTGAACCAGCCACTACGCATAATATCTTCAAGGCGTTTGCAACTACGAAGGGCGGAGTGCATATCCTCGGCGTTGCGCCATATGCTTTGGTTAATCACAAACAAGAGTTTTTAATCGAGATGGGCGGAAATCTTGGAAAAGCATCTGACTTCCAGCACCCGCGCTTTACCCCTGCAGAATGGGCTTTTCTCGGGCCATTTTTAAAAGGGCGGAGAACGGCATCATTTACTCACGTAAGGCCAAGCAATGTTAAAATTGGCGACATTGTAAAAGTTTCAGAGCACAGTAAATACGGCGTAGCTGAACCAATTGGAAACAAAGCAATTCGGGATGTAATAACCGCTGCACGGCGCAACTCGCTTGTAAACTTCTTAATGCTTCGCGTTCCGCTTAGAGACGAGCATTTGCCACTACGTGAAGCTTTGGTGCGTAATGGCTTTATTCCATCAGCAATTGGACCCAAGGGAAACTATATTATCTATGGCTTAGTCACGAAACCGAAACGCAAGGTAAAGCTAGGTGAAGTTAACCTACCAAGCAGCTTCGACGAGCCGCACGTTGCGCCAGTTAAAGATGCAATTATGAAAATAGTTGAAGCTTACCACGAGCAGCTAGCGTAACTCGTGCTTTCAAATCTTTTTGCACAGTTCAGTGTAGAACTGCTCAACTTGTCTCAATTGTTCTAGTTGCATTTTTTCGTCTGGAATGTGTAGTTTCATGTTACCTGCCCCTACGTTTATAGTTGGAATGCCTGCTTTTGAATAGTATCGCGCGTCGCTTGCGCCGAGCTTGTGCAAGTAGCCCGATATTGGTGTGCCGGTTACTTTTTCCAGCGTTGCCTGCGCGGTTTTGATAAATTCAGATTTTTCATCGCTAATCCAACCAGGCTCATTTTTTTGTATGTTTAATTTAACACTTTCTGGCAGTAGCTGCGTCAATTTTGCAGTGAATTTTTCTATTTTGATATCCGCAGGAAGCCTGAAGTCAATTGTTGCCTTGCATTGAAATGGAACTACGTTTTCAGCTGTTCCGCCTGAAATCAACGTAGTGTTCATAGTTGGATGTGAAAAAACATATTCGTGATCGTGCGATTTCAGTTTAAACTCTTTTTCAAGCGCAACCAGCGCCGTTGCCATTGTATGCGCTGCATTTTTTGTATCTTGTGGGTAAGCCGCGTGCCCCCCTTTTCCCTCTGCAGTTAGTTCAATTTGCAACCGCGCCTTGTGTCCAGTTGCTAATTGCATTGCAGTCGGCTCGCCGATAACTGCATAGTTTGCAGTTATTCCTTTTGCAATGGTTGCGCCTGTACCATTGTGGCCGCCAACTTCCTCGTCACCAACCGCGATTAGTATAATCTCACTGCTTAGGTTTTGTTTTGAAATTGCAATTGCCGTGTTAATCATGGCGGCTAAATTACAAGTCATGTCACATGCACCCAAGCCCCATAGTTCCCCTTTTTTCACAACTGGGTCAAACGGGTCAACAGTCCACTGATCAGATGGGGGTACGGTGTCATAGTGACCGTTTAGAATTATCTTTCGACTATTTTCTTTTCGGCCTTTAGTTGAGCCTATTACGCTTACAACTCCATTGCTAGAAATTAGTTCAACGTGTAAATCGTTTTTTTCCAAGTAGGTTTTAATTAAGTCAACTGCCGCACTCTTATCTGCGCTACCTTCATACTTGTGTAGTTTAATTAATTCGCTTGAAAGTTCAATTGTTTTCATTATTACAACCGTCTTGCAAAATACTTGCGTTGAGTAATAGTGCTGCTAGCTACGCGCCCAGATCCACTGTGCTCAAATAACATTTTATACCCCATGCTCCTGGCTAGCTTTTCTCTTGCAGGATGAATTGTGCGCAGTGCAACCGAATCGTAACCTAACTTTTTACCGTATTCGTGCCTTGCCTCTGCAAGTTTTCGACCAATTCCTCTATTTTCATGGTCAGGGTGAACTGCTACAAAGTCAAGGTAGTAAGTTTTTCCAAATGGCTTGAATGCAGCTTGGTGTTCTTTTGGCAAGTGCTCTCTTCCCCATTCGCGCATAAACTCACTAAATGCATGACTTCCACCAACGCCAATCACTTGGCCATTTTCCATAGCTATGAATATTTTCCCGTGTCGTTTTTTGTTATTCTCTCGAAAAACATTTTCAACAACACTTTCAATTGTCCACGGGTCATTATACATAGAACCGGGTCCGAAACGCTTTACAAATATTGCAGCCGCTTGGCTAGTTAATTTTCTATTTCGTAAATTCAATGCCTTTACTTCCATTTTCATCAACTTTTCCACAGGGTAAATTCTTTTGCCTTGTTATATTTTTAACTTTTTAACGAAACGTTTTTATTTAACCCTTTGGACAAATAGTAGGTCATGAAAGTTAACGCTATTGTGGAAATGCTAGTAGCATATACCCTTAGCTTAAGCGCTTTCATTACAACCTTCTGGCATATGCTTTTGGGCATTCGAGCCGGGATTTTGAGATAAACTCTTTATAACTTTCTCAAAAGGTGCCTGCTATGAATGCTTTAATTATACCTACTACTTGCAAGTTGAATTGCGCTGCTAGCGTAGAAAATGCAAAAATTACGTTTGCAGCTTCGCGTGCGGTTTCTTCCCTTAAAGGTATGCAATTGGAATCCATAGATAGTTTTGAAGCTGGGCAGTTAGTTGCAGTTAAGGTTGTTAGAAATAACAGCGGAAAACTTATTCGACTAAACGATTTAAGCACTTATGCTCCCATTGCTGGCGATGTTTTAGTTTGTCTAATTGGTGCAAATGGCTCGTTTAAAATTGAAGTTATAACTGTGCCAACTGCTGTCAATGAATGGGTGGTGGTTAATCGTGGCGGTTTAGTTGGCCAACCCATGTTTGATGTCGGTGAGTCGAGTTTAGTTGTCAGTTACCTTGGAAACCTTGTCAAAGACAATATGCCGGTTAAATTAACTGACAAATTGCCTGCAGAATACAAGTTTTATAAGCCAATAATTGCAGTGGTGGGCACTGACACTAATACTGGCAAGACGGTTACGACCGCTAAAGTGATCAGCGAGCTCAAGCAAATGGGGTTATCTGTAGGTGCTTGCAAATTAACGGGCATATGTGGAGACGATATATTATCTTACAAAGATGCTGGCGCAGATGAACTCGTTGATTTTACTGATGCGGGTTTACCTTCTACAATTTGTACTGAAGAAACTGCAGTTAATGCCGCATTAAAATGCATATCTAGTTTACAAAACAACGACGTTATAGTTGCGGAATTTGGATCTACGTTGATTGGCGGTCACCCTGTGTTATCGATATTGAAAGCTTTTAATTTAAGTAATTTGAAAGTAGTTGTTTGTTGTTCGGACGTACCTGGAGCAATAGGTGCAATGTTTTTGCTTGCAAGTGGAGCAAATGGCTTGAGGCCTTCACTATTTTCAGGGCTAGTTGCAAATAGCGAGCTAGCTTGTGCTAAGGTGTTAGAAACTACTGGCGTGCCATGTGCTTCTGCTGCTAAATTCCTTTTGCGTACAATGATTTTTCAAGGTGTTACAAATGTTGAATTGTGTTGAACTTGCTAAGCAACTGGCAGCTATTCCTAGTTTTCAAGGTAATCGTGAGGTTTCTTTGTTTTTGAAAAATTACTTGGAAAAAGAAGGTATTTCTGTTCAAGTTATTGAAAAAAATAATGTACTGAATGTAGTTGCGCGTACTGGAAAGCGGGACGGCAGATCCCTATTGTTAAACGGTCACACTGATACTGTTCCACCTCAACTTGGTTCGCAAATGCCAGTAAGTACAATTCGAGATGGAAAGCTCTTTGGCTTAGGCACCGTTGACATGAAGGCAGGAGCAGCTGCAATGACTTGCGCTTTTCTTGAACTAGCTAAAAAAGAAACTGAGCTTAATGGCGAAGTGATTTTAGTCCTTGTTGGAGATGAAGAAAATGGCGGAGCAAATGGAACAAAAGCAACACTAGAGGTGGGGGTTAAAGCAGATTACGTAGTTATAGGCGAACCAACTAATCTTAAAATTTGCCTTGGACAGAAAAGCGCATTGCAATTAGAAATAAGCGCTAATGGCAACGCACGCCACGCAAGTCGAATAAGGCCAGATGACAATGCAGTGTCTAAAGTTACAAATGTGCTGTACTCATTAGAAAAAGCTTTTCCAGTTCCAGTCGGGCCAGATGACTTCTTGTTCAATAAAACAACTATGAATATAGGTACTGTCTTTGGAGGTACTGCTGCAAATGTAGTTCCAGATAAATGTACGGCTACTATTGACTTTAGATTTTCTCCATTGTCTTCCAAAGAAGAGTTAACCAATCAAATTATGACTAATTTAAATGAAGCCATAACTGTAAAAGAGAGGTTTACTGCGCTTGGCTGGTCACTTGATAAAAACACGCCTTATTGTCGTGCGCTTGTTTCTACAATGAAAAAAGTTGGAATCAAAGAAGAATTTGTTTACAAATTTGGTTCAAATGATGCTAGATTCTATAATGCAGAAGGTTGCCAAGTCGTTAATATTGGCCCTGGAAATAATTTACTTTCACATACGGGCAAAGAAGAAGTCGAAGTAAATCAAATAGAACAAGCTAAGCAAGTATATTTGAAGCTAGCGCAAGAGTTATTAAAATAAGTCGAGTAAGTAAATTATGACATCTGTAAAAGTGCCACGAAGGGGATTTGGAAAAATACAATTACTTTCTGCCGAAGCTATGTTTGGACAAAATGGAATTTGGCACGCAAAAGATACTGCGGAGCTCTCTGCAGCAATGGCTACTCACAAAGATGCACTACAAGAACTTCATCGCCAGCCACACTTATCTCCTGCGGTTAAAGATAAATTAACTGAAGCGCTTCGTTATTCTGCTCACGGGCAAGCGATTCCTCCGCATATTGCATCTCAATTAGTTTCAATGCTTAATAGCGCAGCGTTTAGAACAGCAGGTAGTTCAACTATGCAGTGGACTGCGTGGACAGCTTCAAGAAACCCCAAAGCGCCCGCAATTTCAGTAAAGAAATCTCCAGTTCCGGTGGTGTCTACTTTACCGCAAGCAGATGTTTATGTTCAACTTGGTAATAAGCTTTTTAGAACTTTGAGAAGTACAACTCGCAAAGTTTCTTCTGCAGTTGTTGGCGCAATTGACGAAGCAAGGCGGCGCCATCCAAAAGCAACTGTAGATGAACTTAGAGAACTAGCCGCAACTGTAGCAAGCGAGGGGGTTTTTGCACCTTCTAGAACAAAAGCTCTTACAAAAGTCGACTACAAATTTGTAAAAGGGCCAAAAGGCAAAGTCCGAGCTGCGATTATAGATGTTAGTTCTGAATTACTTGGGCTTGGTTTTTCTGATGATATTTTGAAAAGTTATAAATTGCAATCCGGCTTATCTAAGAGTTTAGCTGGTGCATTTTTACAAATAGATGCACAAGAGCGAAAGAAGCTTCCAAAGAACGTTGCAATTATGGTGCGTGACAACCAACTTGCTGGCCAGTTTAAGGGAGATATTGAATCGCTTAGAGGGCACCTTGAGGCAATACTTAGGGAACATCACGGCAAAGCCGGTGGAGATGTTGAAGTAAGTGTAGTGCTTCAACCGAATGTTCAAAAACGTGCAGAAAATATCCCGAGAGCCGCAGCGCATGGCGTTCCGTTTACTGGTTTAAAAGTACAGCGAGTAGGTGATGGTAAAAGCGTTTCTCCTGAATTAATCATACGCTATGGCCGGTTCCCGTTATCTACTGAGGCAGATGCTGAGCTTGAAAAACAAGGAGTAAAAGTTTTAGATCATAGTGATTTCGTTATTGCTGCAGATAAAACCGTTAATGGCCGCGTCACTAATTTGCTTAAGCTAGAGCCGATGAGTGCTTCTACTGTTTTTGTACCGCGCAATGCCGTTTCTCAAAATAGTTTGTTTTCAACTGCTTCTGACAAAGAACTTGATGCAATATTGGAGCGAGCTAAAGTTGAGAATTGGAGCGGGGTAGTAGTTAAACTTCCAACAAAATTAACACTAGGCAAAACTGGCCAAGAGGCAGTCACTGCACATTTCGTTAACCCGCATTCGCCCCTTCAAGTAGATGCATTGAGAAAAGCTATTCGAGATATACGTTTTGATGCAAGTGCTGCACCTGACGCTGAAAAGAAAAAAGCAAAATTAGCATTCGAGGAATTAGCAGTTTCAAGCCTCCCCGAATTAGGTGGCAGGGGTTTAGAACTAAGAACACTTGCAATGCCTAGATTTAAAGTGTCAAAAATAACCACAATAGTTGAACCTAATCACTAAGAAACATTTTATGTAGGGTAGTATCATTTGTCGATGTTTTTCCGCTTGTAATGCTCTTAATTTCTTGTTTAGATCGCTTTGCGTAATCCTCAACGGTCTTTATTCCTGCGTTGTATAGTTTTCTTCCTCGTACTCTTCCAATTCCGCGTATTGTGCAAATGTCAAGTAACTCTTCTTTTATTCCGTGTTTTATGCGTCGGCGTAAACGTTTTGCTTCTTGATAAACACTTGTTTGATTTTCAAGAAATGCAAGTTCGCGCAATGCGTAGCAAAGCCATTCGGCGTTTCGCTTGCGTGTTAGCAGCATTCCTGGTGGGGTTTCAAAATCTGTAAGCATTTGTTCTTCAGTTGCTTCATTAATCCAGCCGTTTAGCACTTTAGCTGTTTTGAATTTGTCTAAAGCTTCGGCATCCCACGCTGGAAAATCTTCTAGCAAGTTATACGCGTCGTCCCACAGTGTTTTTTCTTCACCTTTTTTTACGTATATAAGTGGACGCATTTCAGTTGCTTCACAAATCGCATAAAGATAGTCAATTGTTTGCCTGGGGATTTGTTTTTTGATAAACGAGAGGAACTTCGCGCCTGTCAAAGGGTCTATGTATAATTGTGCTATTCGCCTACCAACAGGCGTAGCTGCCAAACGGCCACTTTTTTCTCGAATAAAGTCAAACTCTTTTAACTCTCCACAAATGCGGTCAATAACTCCCGCTAGTTGACCGCGGTCACCGTATTGGAACGCGTAGAATGTAGAGTCAAAGAACTTGTGTAATTCCTCTATTGTTGAAACATAGTTTGAAGAAATAAGCGAAAGAGAATGAAAGCGAATAGCAGTTTCATTTGCGAGTTTACTGTACAAGTCCTCTGGTTTTCCGTAAACGTACTTCTCCCACACTTCCCCAACATCTTTTTTACTGCTTAACATAACTCCGATTCCAACATCGTCGTAATTTGGCCTACCGCTTCTACCTAACATTTGTTGTACTTCCATTGCAGGTATAAATTCTGAAAAGTTGCCATTAAACCGCTTTAAATCTTTTACAATCACCCATGTAGCCGGATAATCAATGCCCATTGCAAGTGTAGTTGTACACACAATTGCCTTAATTGTCTTTTCGTGTTTGAACCCATCTTCAATTAATTGACGTTGTTTTGGTGTAATTCCAGCATGGTGAAACGCAACTCCATTTGCCATGCACGCAGAAAGCTCTTTGCACTGGGTTGTTGGAGTTGGCAACGCTTTCAAGGCGCGTTTACTCATATCCGCCAGTTGCGCTTCGTCCCCCTGCTGCAAAAACTTCTTTGTAATTGCGCCAAGTTCACGCGCAGTTGACTCAGCGCCACGCCTGCTAGCTACAAAAACCAGCGCTTGCCCATTTTGTTTAAATCGCAATGCGTTTTCCAACACGTCGTGCAATTGTTTTTTATCACTTACTTGAATGCTTGCTAATGCATTGTCTTTAAACTGCACTTCTTTTTCACTGCTAACCCCAACAATTAACTTCGTTGGTCTATACTCGCTGTAAAACAACTTTGCATTTAGCCACTCGGCCATTTCACTTGCATTTGGAATAGTTGCGCTTAACCCAAGCAGCTTTTTTTTAGCAAGATGAAGCTTCGTCATAACGACTTCCAGCGTTGCGCCACGTTGATCATCGCCAATCAAGTGGCACTCGTCGAACACAACTGCGTTGATTTCCTCCATAAACTGTGGCGAATGTGTCAAAATTGAATCCAGCTTCTCGGAAGTTAAAATCGCAACATTGGCGTCACCGATCTTTTCATCATCGCTATCTAACTCTCCAGTTGAAATCCCGACTTTCAATTCAAAAACAGCCAACTTTTTAGTAAATTCATTATACTTTTCACTTGCCAATGCACGCAACGGAACAACATACAGCGTCTTCTTACCATGTTCAAAATGATTTAAGATCCATAACAACGACACAAGCGTCTTTCCACTAGCAGTAGGTGAACTAAGCACAGCTCGGTCACTTTCAAATAAACCCTCTTGCGCTACTTTGTTTTGCATTTCGTTTAGCTTAGAATAGCCAAGCTTTGCCAAATTTTCCATTATAATAATTTGTCGCGGTAGAGTTTTAGAAAGTATGGCATTGTAGAAATAACTGGTTCTGGCATTGAATTGAGGTCAAACCAGCCAAAATCTTCAAACTTGTGCGGCTCTCCGTTTCTCGCTTTTTCCCTATCGACCAGCACTTTGAAATCCAAAGCAACCCAGTGAGTTTTCTTTCCATTATCCACTCTGTGCACATCTCTATAGCCTAAAAATTCGTACCCAATTACATCTGTGCAGTATTCTTCTTTAATTTCTTTTTTCAAACAATCCTCTATCTTTTGCCCAAAATCCAGCGCACCGCCGCCAATGTCCCAGCGTCCATGTTCATCTCTACAATTTTGACTACGCTTAGCCATGATGAATTTGCCTTTACCATCGTGACAAAAGTAAACAATTGCAACGCCAACATAATCAAAACCTTTTTTTGCTTCGCTCATTTTAACTTATCTCCATATTGTTTGAAAAACTTCGGAAACTGAGAATGAATATTCTTTGGCAAATTATCGAGCGTAAACCATTTTATTTCGTTGAACTTATGTGGCTCACCATTAGAAACTGTTTTTGGATCAACTAAACACTTAAAGTAAAGCGCAATCCAATGTGTTTTCTTTCCCTCATGCTCGCGGTGTACATCGCCATAACCAAGAAATTCATGCTTCAAAACTTCTGTGCAATACTCTTCCTTAATTTCTTGTTTTAACCGATCAATAATAGCGTCTCCAAACTCAACTGCACCGCCACCAATATCCCAATTGCCATGTTCATCGCGGCAATTCTTGCTGCGTAACCCCATCAAAAAACGGCCATTCCCATCATGGCAAAAGAAAGAACTGTAACGCCTACATGATCAAAACCTTTTTGCATAAGTCATTCCTTCTTTCTGTTCTCAATTAAAATTGCTAATTCTTTTTGTTCTTCACTGCTTAACTCCAATTCAATTGGCTTAATTCCACTTTTGTTGACTCTGCATGGCCAAGTTACAAAAATCCCATGTTTTGGTTCATAGTAAGAAACTGTAAGAACTTCGCCTTGCGCTGAAAGCAACGCTTCAACAAGCGTGCATATCTCACTAGCTGTACCATAAGTCGAAGCATTGTATTCGGATAAGTATGTGCTGAAAAAATTCCGGGTGTCATTGATAATTTTATTTTTGTTACTTACTGGTTCTGAAAAAACTGGAATTCCGCGTTTGCCATGCTCACCAATGAAAGTAGCATCTATAGTTTTTGAGAAATTCTTTCTGTCATTCGAAATTAAGTACTTTAGTCGGTTAACATCAAGCTGCCCGCCAAATCCAATAAAATTTCCGCTGTCAAGTCCAGTTAAATTTTGCGCCAGGTGAACAGTTCTATCGCAAGGAGTTGTAATTATTATTATCTTGCAAGATTTCTTTGGTTTAATTTTAGAAAAAATATCTACAATTATAGGTTTGTTTAACGTCCACAAGCTACTGCCAGAAGGTGCGCCAAATGCCCCCGCAGTTATTACAATTATATCTGCATCATTTGCATTTTCGTATTTTCCAACTTGAATTTTATCCGCATTTTGCGGAAAACTTCCAATTAAGTCAAATTTTAGTCCTTCTGCTTTAGCTAAATTGCGATCTATTAGTGTCAATGCGTTTGTAGGTAGTTTAATTTGTAGGCAAAATGCGGTTGTACTGCCAACTCTTCCAATTCCAATAATTGCAATTTTTGTCATTTCAGTTTTCTCTTTTTTCATAAAAGAAAGTAGCCCCGAGCGGATTTTCGTTTCTCACAGGTTTTCTTTTCCGTGAGGCTTTTCTTTTATCAAAAGAAAAGGTTCTTCGAACCGCTGTCAATGGATTCAGAGTCCACTATCCTTGACCATTGTCTAAAATTCTTTCTTTTACACTGAAAGGCTTTTCTTTCTTTTAAGAAAGAAAAGGGTTTCCTAGACGACGGGGCTATTTAGTATGTTTTTGGCCTGTTCAGTTTTAGAAGCTTTTCTCTATAGGGTTATTTTCTTTGGTTTAGTTTTTTTGCGATTCTAAAAAGCGAAACCCTTATTAATTTATCAGTTGATATATTTATCAAGTGATTAATTATGCAAAGAATGTTACTGGAATTTAGCCCGAAGAATCTTGATCGATACCCTAGGCTCGATACTGTGCTTATGGTTGAAAAAGAGTTGTTTAGATATAAAAGCGACAAGACTATTACTGAAATATGGAAATTGTTGCCGAAAAAAACCATGTGGACTACCTTTGTCACTATTCTTGATTACTTAGAGTATTCTGGCAAAATACATTTAGAAGAAGATAAAACCATCACCTGGATTTGGGATCCAGCCGGGGTTGCTTCGCTTAATATGAAAAAGAGGTTATTTATTGGATGAGCGATAATCGCGTTAAACACGTTGCTTTTGTAGATGAAAAACTTCTCGCTACGTTTTCTGAACTTAAAAGTGGAAAATTTGAAGAAAAGCAACTAGTTTCTTACATTGAACGAGCTATTGATGATTTGAAGGAAAATCCACTAGTTGGCATAGTTGTTCCAATGAAACTTTGTCCTAGAGAATACATCGCTAAATTTAATGTGAATAACTTGCGAAAATATGATTTACCAAATGGCTGGCGACTCGTTTATACTTTGAAAGGAAATCAAGTGGAAATTATTTCAGTTATACTTGAATGGTTTAGCCATAAAGAATACGAAAAACGTTTTGGTTACAGAGTAAGTTAACTTGAATTCCACTCAGTTAATGCGTTTACCAAGGCACTTTTTTTAGTTTCGTTGCATGGGCAATGCGGTTAAACAAAATGTGCAAAAAGAACGTGGCGACAACCACTAATAGGATATCTGTAAACACTAAGTTTACTTTAGTGTTGTAAACTGGATATGCGACAATAAGTGCGATTATTACGAATAGTATTTTATCCATAATTGTAGATTCTTGCCCGCTTTTCATTTTTCTTCTTCTTTTTACAAAGCTTCCAATTAAATCTCCAAGCATTGCGCCTAGTGACAATAGAAATGCCGTTAATATTTTTTCATTAAGCGAGAGTTGCATGAACAATTGTGGGAAAATGGTTATGATTGCTATGCCGGTTATTGTTCCACTTGTGACGCCAAATAAGAAGCCTATAATTGTTTTGTTTTCTCCAAATATACGTTGTTTATCTTGAAGCTCTTTGCCTAAGTCAATTGGGGTTCTGCCGTTGAATATCACTGGCGTGGCATTTGCTACGTAGGCGGGTAAAATGAACAGTAGTAAATCAATTATTTCCATGCTAGGTTTAATATTGTGTCACGTTTTATTAAAATCTACTTTTTCGGGAGGTTATGCGATAATGACTACAATTAGTGATGAGATTATAAAAAACTGCAGGGAGTGCTTTTTCCAGCAAGGTTATGGGGTTAAACTCATTGACCAAAAAGGAAATATACTAGTTTGTCCGCTTGATTCTAGCCATCGATATGCTATTGACGGTGGTTTGCTTAAAAGAGCTTAATTTGCGTTTTTACGCTTTGTTTTTTTAATGCTTTGATTTTTTTTAGTTTTGTTTTCGTTTGTTTGAGTTTTTTGTTTTAGTTTAATGCAAGTTTATGTTGAGTGTAAAAAATATGGATTTATTATCATTTGGAAAAAAATCAATTGAGCAAATAATGAAAGATGGGGCAAAAAATGAAGCCCAGCTCAAGCAACTTATAAGCGAGGCTTGCCAGCGTGGTGCAATGCATGCGAAGTTATTCGTAGATGCCCATGGGCCGGATAAAACGGCAACTGAAGATGTTTTAGTTGACCTCATTAGCCAAGTAACTAAAGAAAAAGGGGTTCTATACTGTAAAGGCGAAATTGAAAGTTCAATAGAGGCAAATGAACTATACACGGCGTTTTCTGAGATTGAAATAGTGACTGTTAATTTCAATACTTTAGTTAACCTTGCGCTACGCTATGCTCCTGCGGGTGTTGAGATATTGGAGCCAGATAAGCTTTCTTTAAGCATGAAGGAGTGTCAGGATATATTGCTTGACGCTAGCCAAAGTTCACAAATGTATTCTAAGTTTATTCTAGAGAATTCAATGAATGAAGCGCAAAAAGTTGACTTCGCTGAAAGGATAAAACGCAAAGCAGAATATGGCGCAAAATTACGCGGCTCAAAGCAAATAGCAGAAGATGGTTCTCGCACTAAAAATCAATAACTTATTTGTTCTTTTCTATTTTTTCTATTCTTTTGCTAAATGGCTTTTGTACTATTAGCATAGTGGCAAGTGTAAATTCCACAAGCGTTTAAACGACTGGCCGTATAGTTTAGAGTTAGTGACGAAAACAACGTCTCCTGTTTTAGATAGCCTAAAGTGAGTTACATTTTCGGTTGGTTTAAAGTCGCGCATTTCTTCGATAAGCTTTGCGTATTGTTCGCGAAGCGAGTTTTTTACTTCTAGACTCTTTTCTCGCCTGCTCAATAGCTTCTCTTGTTTGCTTAACCTATGCTGTTCGTGAATGCCTTTGATAATTGCTTGAACCCTACACGGCAATTCATCATAACGCATTCGACTATTAGCTGGCGTTTCGACCATTATAGTGCCCCCTGTGCTTTATAAGAATTTTCTGATTAATAAAGTAAAATGGCTATGTTTTAGTTAAAATAGAGAAAAAAAAGATTTTTTTTATCGCATTGTACTGCTTATTTGGCTTTTGAACAAATGTTTTGTTTTTGCAGTAAAGTGCCTTTAGCTGATGTTAGGCGTGCAAAAATCATTTCTTGTACATTTCTTCAACTATTGCGCCAAAAGCGGGCCTTGTTATGAGAATGCCCACTAGTATTCCGATTATTGTAGCTAGTGCGAATCCGCTTATTTCCACTATTCCGGACAATAATAGCGGCATCATTGCAACTATTGCGACTCCGGCTGTTGTGAATATAATACTAAATGCTTTGCCTATTTTTTCGCGTAACCCGTATTCGGTTTCCTCTTCATCTTGTTTTTTCTTTGCAAGTACCTCGTCAGTGATTATCAGCTGGTCATCTACTCCTGTTCCGATAAGGGAAATGATTCCAGCCATTGCAGCTAAGTCTAAATTGCCAATTCTGCCAAGCACTGCTGTTAAAATCAGGATTTCAATTGAGTTTATCAACACAATCGGTATGCTTAGTTTGTAATCTTTATAGCGTAAAATAATGAGTAACGCAACAATTGCTATTGCTAATAAAGTTGCAATTGCGCTGTACGTTAGGAATTGCCTGCCTAGGGCGGGTTCAATTGCAAATGAGCTGCCTACAAGCGCGCTTACTGGTAGCTTGCCTCCGCTGATAACACTTTTCAATTGCTTTATTTGTGTTAAAGCATAAGATTCTTGTTCTTTACTAGTTGCGCCAAGCGCTGTTCCTGTAATTGAATAAAATTGTGAAATGCTTCCACTTGCTAGCCCTTCTGATAATTGCGGGGCTGAAAGTAAGCCAATAGCGCGCCATTCGCTTATCTCGCCACGTATTGTTAACGGAACGATATCAGCGTCTGTTTTAACAATTACTTTCTTAGTAGTGCTCGAATTAATTGTGTCAGTTGCCCCATTTGCACCTGCGGCGGCTTCAAATCCCGCGGTTTGTAATGTGGATTGTATTTTTGAAAGTGTGGATTGACTTACAATAACTGTTGTCTTATTACGTAACACTGCAGAAACCGCTGCTGTGTTGTTGCTAGTGGCGCTTGTGAGTTCATCGACAAAAATAAGCGCGATATCATTGCCTTCTTTTTTCAAAGCATCTGTTGCTTGCTTTTGGCTAAGTGCGTTGAGTTCACTTCTTTGTAAAATAATCGCTGCATTTTCTGGTCGGTCTAGAAACATGTATACTGGGTAACGTGCTTTTCCGCGGCCAGCTTCTGAAAATGCCTCAGCCCCCTGTCGAGTAACTGAAAAACTAAGTGACCAGCTTGGCGTACCCAGGCTTGCAGGTGTCCCTTCTCCATTTGGCCCACCAACAGCCACTACGCTTTCTCCACTAACCGCTTGTTTGCCATCGATAATCCCCTCGAACCGGCCTTGTTCTTGCAAGATTTTCTTTACATTAGCAATTGCAGATTCATCCGCATTTGGCACTTCTACAAGCACTTCTTTTGACCCAACTGGCCGTACAATTGCTTGTGACAAGCCATAACTATTAATGCGGGTTTTAAGCGTCTCTACAATTGAATCCATCGTATTAGCGTCGACATTTTTCTCCAATGAGACTGGAATGCGTACTCCTCCTATGAATTCAATGCCGAGTTTCGCGTCAAAAGTATACGGGTTAGCGTCAGCAAGAAATAGCGCAAAAAATGACAATAGCACAGCTAAAATGAGTATTTGAATTTTGTAATTTTCAAGCAACTTTCTATAATTCATTTTGAATTCAATCTTCCTTTTATTTTTTGTCATTTATCTTTACTTTTCTTCACTTATGTCATTTGTTTGGATTTCTTCTCAGCGTGATTCAATATCAACACTGCGTTTAAACACCACGTTGCAACAAAGTCAACACAACTTCCAATAACCGCAACTATGCCTAATTCAAAGTAAACTGGAATTTGTAAATATAGTCCAGCAAGTGCAAGCACTGTAAATGCGCCTATTGAAGTTAAGTTCATCAACGCTCCAGTTTTAAATGCGCCAAATGCCCGCTTTGCTGGGGTATCTTCCTTGCGTTTTAACACGCGCATAGTTAACATGACGTCAGTGTCAAGGGAAAACCCAATTAACATCAATAACCCTGCAATTGACGCTAGAGAAAGCGGAATACCAAATAAACTCATTATGCCAATTGTGATCACGATGTCGTTCACTGCCCCGCTTATAACCGCTAAACTTGGAATAAGTGACCTAAACACTATGAAAACAACTATTGCTGACAGTAAAAATGAAAATAATAGAATCTCTTGTGACTTAACTAAGAAAAATTTGCTTAATGCTGGCCCAACTTCCCTAAACGAATAGCTCTTAATTGATATTTTACTTGAAATAGCAGAAATTATCGCTTTTCTATAATCATCTTGACTAGCTCCAAATTTCTCAACAGCTAACTTAACTGCTACGTGGCCTTCGTTTCCAGCATATTCACTTTCAAGCGCCTTCAGTATATCCCGGCTAATTGAAACTACTTCTGCGTTCAATTCAGCTTGCTTCTCTAAATATGCCTTCACTTCGCCTGTATTTGTCGCTGTAGTTGCATTAACTTCTAATTCGCGCAATTGAGTGTCTTTAATTTGTAATGCCTTTACTTTTTCTTCCAAGCCAACGAGTTTTTCATTTGACTCAACTTCAATTTCAACCCCTGTTCCGCCTGGACTGGCAAAAGTGCGAATACTAGAAATTCGTGCAACTTTCTCAACAGCCGACTTTAGCTCAGCAATATCGACATGGTCATTTGTCTGTACACTGAGCAACACGCCTCCGCGTAAGTCAACTCCCTGCGGAATCCCTCTTACAAAAATAATTGCAAGTGCAGCTAAAAACAATACAATTGGTATAACCGCAAGCCGCTTGTAGTTCTTCGACTCATACACATTTGGTAAATCCATAAATCTTTAACCGCTAAAACTTTAGAAAAAGCGCTATAATGCTTGTCCACTAAAAATTGAGCACGCTATGTATTTTAACCTTTTTGACTTATCCGGACAGAAAGTATAAAACTCGAACTGTTCCAAAAACCATAGCACTGCAGGGATAGCAAAGTTTGGTCAAATGCGCAGGACTTAAGCGAACCCTTTTCTTTTTTTTGAAAAAAGAAAAGTCTTCGAGCCCAAAAGAAAAAATGGTTCTCCGAAATCCTGTCCCGTATGGGTTCGCCGGTTCAAATCGGCTTTTCTTTTTGTAAAAAGAAAAGTCCGACGGAAAAGAAAAACTTCTTTCTTTTTGGAAATCCGGCTCCCTGCACTTTTTTTCTAATTGAAAGTAACGTTTGTTAACCTAGATGTACTGTTTATAGTTATATGGAACCAAGTGTCCCTAAGTGGCTTGACCGGTCATTTACTTTTTCTCCAGTTAGAAATTTCTTTGGCGCCTATTATAAAGTAGCGCCAGGTGCCTGGAGCCTCGCAGATGGAAAGCATAAATTCGCCGGCCATACCGTAGTAAAAGATAAAAAAATGGTTATTTTTGCTCCTACAAAGCTCAAGCGTGCCACGCACTTAGTTGCTTTTCCTGCTCCAGAACATTTTGAAGTGTTAAAAAATGCAGCAAAATTGCTAAGAGAAGGTGGGCCAGCTGAGCTTAATCCTGGTGCATTGGGTACGGTGGAGCTACGCTGCCCAATTGAGAGAAAAATTGCGCTGCTTAGTTTTGTGCAATCTCATTACTCAAGCAAAGTGATGCGCCGCAAGTGGATTAGTCGCTATGGTGGGTGGCGTACGCGTGCATTAAAACTTGCCATTCAAATGGCTCACCGCGAGAATCGTACTTTGATAATTCGAGAGGGAAAAAAAGTCAGGCTAACGCCGAAATTAATAACGGATTTGGAAAGGGCATGCGAGGCACTGGGAGTAAAGCTTATCCGCGACTTTTCAGAAATGCGCGTTCCGCCTAAGCGCTTAACTTCGTAACGCGTGATTAAACTACGCCGAGACGTTTTTATTCCTTTTTTTAGTTAACCTTATGATACCTAATGCCAACTTTACCTAAACGAAAACTTGGGAAACGCATAGGAGGAGCAAGCGAAGGAGATGTTTATCTCTCTGGTCAAGACGTAACCAAAATGCTGCACCCGAAGTTGTCTCAAGGGGTTAATCGCAATGTTTCAATTGCAGAACAAAAAATGCGGTTTTACTCCCATAAAATCGGACACTTGCTTTTTCCACACCATGTTTTAGATGTACATTCTGTTGTAACTCGGCCGAGTGGTATTTTTATTTCAAGCAAATTTAGACCGGGCGTTCGAGTTCCTCCCAAATACTTGCCAGAAGCACACCGCGTTCACACGACTTTATTAGACGCTGGCATAAGCTGTGATGCAGGTTCAAAAGAACCAAATTACGTATTAAGTGGCGGTAAAATATTGTTTTATGAAGTGACTTCGCTAGAGCCGAATAAAGTCTTAAAACACTTAGAAAGTCGCAGTGATTTAGATCAGCATAAGCGTGAACGAATTAAATTTTTACTTTTACAATACCGCCGCAATTGGAAAGACTATTGCGAACAAGCTAGAAAAAGATGGGAAGCAAAAAGCCTCGAAAGAATGGAAAGAACAAAGCGTTAAAATCCAGTGTTTCCTTAAACTCTTAACGATTTCTACATTGTGAATTTATTCAAATGCGAATACTGTCCAATCAAGTTAAAAAATACAACGGCAAAAAAGTAGCTTTAGCTGGCTGGGTACAAACCGTTCGCGACGTTGGCTCACTTGTTTTCATAATTATGCGCGACCGTGCAGGTTTACTTCAATTGATTTGCAAGGGCGAAGCCGCTGAAACCGCGCGCAAGTTAAGCCTAGAAAGTTCAATCGAAGTCACTGGAATTGCAAAGGTTGACGAAAAAATAAAACTCGGTGGAGTCGAAATACAAGTTGAAACCCTGGTGCTTGTTGCTGGTTCGCTTCCAAAACTTCCAGTTGACATCGCTGGAAAAACAGAAACTAATTTTGAACACCGTTTTGACCACCGCGTTATTGATTTGCGCAGGGAAGAACCGCAAGCAATATTTGCAGTACAATCTACATTGTGCAATGCATTTCGCGAAATTTTAAACAAAGATGGATTCACTGAGATTCACACGCCAAAAATAATCGCAACTGGAACAGAAGGCGGCACTTCACTATTTCCGGTTAAATATTTTGAAAAACAAGCGTATCTTGCCCAAAGCCCCCAGTTCTACAAGCAAATGCTTGTTGGAAGCGGGTTTGAAAGAGTTTTTGAAATCGCACCAGTATTCCGCGCTGAAGAACACAACACTCCGTGGCACTTGAATGAGTATGTTTCACTAGATTTTGAAATGGGTTTTGTACGCGATGAACTACAAGTTATAAAGCAATCCGAAAAAGTGCTTAAATACATGCTAAAAAAAGTAATTGAAAAAAACGAGAAGCAACTTAAATTGTTTAACATTAACCTCAAAATTCCAAAGAAAATCCCCGTGCTAAAATACTGGGACTTGCCAAAAATCTTTGAATCTATTGGCAAAGAATTTGCGCCAATGTCAGATTTATCACGCGATCACGAAGCAACTCTTTGCACTTACGCAAGTGAAAAGTTTGACTCTGAATTTGTATTTGTCAACAATTACCCTATTGAACTACGACCAGCTTACACTCAACCACACACAAAGAAAAAATACTCGCGCGGTTTTGACTTGCTATTCAGCGGAGTTGAAATTGTTTCAGGAGGACAACGCGTTCACGACCCAGCGGTACTTGAAAAACAACTTACAGCAAAAGGATTTAACCCAGCTGACTTCGAGTTTTACCTAGAAACTTTCAGATACGGCATGCCGCCCCACGGGGGACAAGCATTTGGACTTGAACGCTTAACTGCTAGATTACTAAAACTCAACAACGTGCGCGAAGCAACCTTCTTCCCACGAGATAGAAACAGAGTAACCCCCTAGCAAACGTGTATGTTTGCGTATTAACTGTACTTTTACTTCTTCGGCATTTTTACTTTTACAACTAATGCTGTGCTGTTATCGGGTCCACCGCGTTTATTGGCTGTTTTAATTAAATACTTGATTAAGTCAGTATGCGTGATTTTCCCGCGCGCGTATTTAACGAGCGCATTTTTAATTTCTCTATCAGTTACGCGCTTGTTTATCCCATCGCTGCATAAAAAGAAAACGTCGCCGTTCTTTGCTTGAACTGTTTTATACTCTGGCTCAATTCCGTTTTCTCCACCAACCGCTTGCAGTAACTGGTTTTGTACTCCTGGTAAACTGTGGTCAGTTGTTAATTGTGACAATTTATGCGCTAGTATGCCTTTACGTAAGAGATAGACCCGCGTGTCTCCAACGTGCACAACGTGTGCCTTTCCGTCTTTTTCAATATGCAGTGCCGTTAAAGTGGTTCCCATCATTAACTTGTGCTTAGCTTCATCGGTATAATAAACTCCTTTTCGCTCCTCTGCCTTTATCCCTCTCTTAGTTTCCTCATTTTTTTCAACTACTGCTTGATGCGCTTTATGTATACCCTCAAGAAGTGTGCTTGGTTCTTTTGTATCAAAATGATTCGCAAGAGCAGCTACTGCTGTACTAGCCGCTTTATAGCCATTAGCGTGTCCGCCCATTCCATCTGCAACTACGAACAACTGCTTTTCTGGGTGTATTAAACAAACGTCGTCATTACTTGAACGCTTCATTCCCTTGTGAGTAGCCCCTGTGCATTCAAAGCTAATCCGTACTGGGTTAATATAATCGTCAAGCGCGTCTTTTGATGCAGTGTGCGTAAGTAAATGTTCAACTGCACTGCGATGTTTTCCAGCTGAATGCAGTTCAAGTGCTTTACTTATAACGTGTTTTACAATTAGGTCTCGCTGTGGTTCAAGTGCAGAAAATTGTCTTCCAATTGTCTGTAGCTCGTGGGTGCTTACTATTTTTCTATCGTGAAGTTCTTTTAACCCCGAACGTAACTTAACAGGTAACCAGCCCCATCGTGCCATACCTATTCCGTCGTAGAACTCCCGTTCTCCAGATGCGTTCACCATGTATTGTATAGGCTAGTGTTTTATAGTTTAAAAAACGAGGCGGGCAAATGAGGGTGCGTGCTAGATAAAAAATGGGGCTGCTGAGATTTGAACTCAGATCATCAGCTTTTTATGAGCCGTCGAGGTTTTCTTTTTTCCTCGAGGTTTTTTCTTTTTCAAAAGAAAAAAGCTCGCCCGAAGCTGATAGCATACCAGGTTGGCCCACAGCCCCAAGGTTAATGCGGTGCTTGATTCTTTTGGCGCAAACGCTTTTTAATTAACTTTGTTTAGTGTTTCCTAGATCCGAAAATGTCGATGCGTTTACTTAAACCCAAAATACTCCACATAGTTGACAAGCTTACTGGCAAGACACCTAAAACTTTATTAGATTACGGCGATTCTGCGTATGCACTTGAACGCCACGCGTCTGGCGTTGGTGGCGCAATTACAAAGCTATTTTCTGACCACGAAATTAAAGTGCTTTTACTATGGGCTATTATCTCCCCTTCGGCTGCACTAGCTTATTTAATTTGGAAAAAATACCCAGAATTTAGGCTATTAGCCGTTCCTTTATTTGGCATTAGTATCTTTCAATTTATTGGCCAATGGGGTGGCCTCTACTGGGCGCTTCAACGAATGGGCATAGTCCCGTAAAAAACAAGTCTGCTTATTTTTGCTGCTAGCGTTTTACTAACCGTAGCGGGCGAGGTGGGATTTGAACCCACGACCTTCAGCTTTCTTACGCCTTTTCTTTGGCGCCACACCTGGCACCTTTCTTTTAGAAAAAGAAAGGGGCATGGTTTAGAAGGCTGTCGCTCTATCCAAGCTGAGCTACAAGCCCATTAGTAATAGTCGTTGTGAAATCTTGTTTTAAAATATGTTTTGAATAGTGCAAATAATACCATTTTCAAGCAATTAGTGCTTTCAGTTTTTCTTCGGATTTTTTGATTTTTTTCCACAACTTCCCGCCTTCGTCGTATGTCGAATATTTTTACGTCGTATGAATAGGTATTTATACGGTCCGAGGAAAATATCTAATTACCCGCAATAAACGTTTTTTACTTTTTCCACTCTCGGAGCATACCAGCATCTGATCTGTGACACAAAAAGTACAAAGACTCGAGTTTCGGGTGGTAGGTTAAAAAAACATGGCAGCATCATTCCAAAAAAGTTACGGCAAGTATGGCTCGTGGGCTTTCTTAGTCGGCTTGATCATTACGATCGTAGCTGGTTTTGTAACCACTGGGTTTGAATCTTGGTACACGTTAGTCCTCGCAGTGCTTGGATTAATAGTCGGGTTCTTGAATGTAACTGACAAGGAAACGCAACTATTCTTAGTTGCATCGATTGCCTTAGTAGCATCGGCATCGAGTCTGTCCAACGTAGTAGCATTTTCTGCAACTGCACAACAAGTATTGCAGACGATCTTAGGCTACGTAGTGGTGTTCGTATCGCCAGCAGCAGCAATCGTTGCTCTAAAAGCAGTGTACGACATCTCAAAGGAACAGTAAAACCCCTTGTACAAGAAGGAGCGGCGAATACAACCCGCTCACTTTTTTTCTTTTTAATTCTTTTTTAATTTGTTTTAATTTCGTTAACCTTATTCTGCTTAATTTTTTTGTTCGGTATTTCGAGCCTTAGAGCTTTTCTTTTTTCTTTCACTGATTGTTTATAATATCCAATTGCCTATCTTTTTCCATGCAGCGAATAACAATCACAATAGACGACAGTTTACTCAACCGCCTTGACTCGCTAGTTAATACAAAGCAAGCAAAGAACCGATCCGCTGCAGTTGATTCCCTGCTAAAATCAGCGTTGTCACAAAACAGCGTTGAAACTGCAGTTATACTAGCTGCTGGCAAAAAGGATAAACTATGGTCAGAAAAACACAATTGCATTAAGCCACTGGCAATAATTGAAAGTAAAGCCACTGGTGCAACTCCCATGTCCGTTATTGAACTCTTATTGAAAAAACTAGGAGAAGCTGGTTCAAAACGAGTGATAATCGTGGTTGGCTACGGTGGTGACCAAATAATGGCTTTGCTAAAAGACGGCAAGCAATTTGGCTTGACAATTGAATACATCACTGACGAGAACAACAGCGGCAGCGCAGGTGCGTTGCTTTTATGCAGGCAAAAAATAAACCAGCCGTTTATACTTGCTTATTCCGACGTATATTGCCCTGACCTTGACTTGTTGGACTTAGCTAAATTCCACAAGGAAAACCAAGCGAACGGCGCAGTTTGCACTTTGTCCCTTGTAAATGTAAAAACGCCAAATGCTTTTGGAGTAGCTAAATTAACTGGTTCAAAAATAGTTTCTTTTGCAGAAAAACCCCGGGCAGAAGCACAGAGTAACTTAGTGAATGCAGGAATAGCTGTTTGTGAACCAACTATATTTGACTACGTTTCAAAAACGCCAAGTAGTTTTGAAAAAGAACTGCTGCCAATGCTAGTGGAAAAAGAAAAATTATACGGTTACATTTACTCAGGCAAATGGATGGATGTTGAGCTATAAAGAACAAGCGTGTGCGAAGCGAAAATAGATATTGTTCTTTGAAAGCTAGTTCCAAGTATCTAGAGTCAATTTTATCCGTATGATAGCGGCGCTCTCATTCTACCTATGAAAGGCAAATGTTCTTTACCTTCATATTTAGGTGCTCTAATAAAATGTAGGTTTAATTTCCTATCAACAAACACGTGCGTTGCTCCTGACTCCAAAAAAGCTCTAATTCGTGGCTCCGATTTCCGCCATTTTTCAGTATTGCCTAGATTACCTTCCCAAGCAGCTGTTGCGCCCACTTGTTTTGTCCAACTGCGAACTTTTTTGTCATAGTCCTCAGTTAAGCTCACTGCCAATATTGCGCCGCCTAATGTAGCTGGTCTTGCCGCTGAACTTACAAATCCAACTGCGGATACTGCCCCCATGGCTAGCGTTTTTGCCTCTCTTTTTTTATATGTTGAAGCTGAGACTTTAGAATTTGCGGCAGTGACTCATAAGTAATCACGCCTAACAGTTGTTCATTTCTAGAAACCATGTAACTCTAAAGTATTCGTGGCTTTTTTACTTTATTGGTTTTTGTTATCTTCGGCTACCGCGGCGTTGTTCTTTAACTGGTCGCTTTGCGCGTTTTTTTCTCTTTTGTCTCCAATTTGGTTGCTTTTTCTTTTCTGCTTTAACTGGTTTATCTGCCATGTTTGATAAATCGTCCTCCTTTTTTAACTTGTTATAACTAATTACACCCATGGCAAACATAAATTCCCATATGTTTAGAGAATACGACATCCGTGGCGTGTATAATTCAGAATTATTTGACCGAGATGCAGAGCTCATAGGCAAAGCATTTGGCACACTATTGCTAAAACGCGGAGAAAGTAGTGTTCTAGTTGCAAGAGACTGTAGAGTATCTTCCCCGCCTTTGTCCAAAGCGCTTATTTCAGGTTTACAGTCAACTGGCTGTAAGGTTATTGACATTGGAATCGCTTCTTGGGGACTGATTAACTATGCATTACGTCAAAAAAGTAACCGCGGCAATGCCGTGTTTGTTTCAGCTAGCCATAATCCTGCGAAATATAATGGTTTTAAACTAGTTGCAAAAGGACATTCACTTGCAGGCAAAGAGATACGCTCCTTACTTGAGTTAATAACCGCCAATTCATTTGCAACTGGCACTGGTTCGCTTTCCGTGGTTGAATACGCCGGCGAATATATTGAGTTTTTGAAAAGCAAAATTCAGCTTAAACGCAAAGTCAAATTCGTTGTTGACTACGGCAATGGGATGGGTGCACTTGTTGGCTCGAAGTTGTTCAAACAACTTGGCTGTGAAGTAACTGAACTTTATCCAGAACTTGACGGTTCGTTTCCAAATCACTTGGCTGACCCGAGCGTAGTTGAAAATTTGCAAGACTTAATTGCCGCAGTGAAAAAAAATAAAGCTGAATTTGGAATTGCTTTTGACGGCGATGGTGACCGAATTGGTGCAGTTGATGAAAAAGGAAGCATAATGTGGGGCGACCAATTAACTGCCATATTTGCAAAAGATATATTGAAAACAAAACCGCGTACAAAAATTGCATTTGAAGTGCGGTGCTCACGCGCCTTGCCAGAAGTGATTAAAGCCAATAATGGAATAGCAATTGAATGCCAATGTGGGCATAGCTTAATCGAAGAAACCCTCAGGCGTGAAAAAGCGCTGCTTGCCGGAGAGATGAGCGGCCACGTGTTCTTCGCAGACGACTTTTACGGGATAGACGACGCAGTTTACGTTGCATTGCGTTTAATCGAAATAATAAGCAATTTACAAGCCGATTGCCCAGTGTCTTCACTCCTATCTGATTACCCCCGTTATTTTGCCTCAAAAGAATATCGGCCATTTTGTCCAGATGGTGAGAAGCGAGCTACGTTCGCTGCGATTGCAAAAGAATTTGAAGCAGAAGGTTCAACTGTGTCAAAAATTGACGGTGCAAAAGCGATTTTTCCAGATGGATGGGGGCTAATACGTGTTTCAAACACTCAACCTGCGCTTTCCCTGCGTTTTGAAGGAACGACCCTCGCTGCAATGCAACGCATACAAAAGCTATTCGCTGATAAACTTACAAAACACGGGATAGAACTAACAAAATGAACGAGACAACCGCCGACGTGGTAATTGTAGGTGCAAGTGCAACTGGTTCACTAGCAGGCAGAGAAGCAGCCAAACGCGGTGCAAGTGTTTTACTATTAGAAGAAGATTCACTTCCAGGAAAGTTTCACAAATGCAGTGGGTTATATTCAAAGCGCGGCATTGAAAAACTAAACGTAGACTATTCCGGCTTTTTTTGCAATGAAATCAAAGGTGCAAATATTCACGCAGGAAAACACTCGTTCACTGTTCAAAAAAAAGAATCAATAGCGCTTGTACTTGATCGACAAAAATTAGACGAAGCGCTATGTCAACAAGCTATTGACGCAGGCGCAAAATTACAAACTAGCCAAAAGATAATGCGTAAAAATGAAAATGGAATTGCATCACAAAATTCAATGTTTGGTTTTCGTTATTTAATCGGCGCAGATGGAGTTTCGTCAACGGTAGCTCATCTTTACAATTTTCCTTCAATTGGCAACGGCAACATTGCAATGTGCTATGAAGCTGAATTTGATAATTGCAATATTGAAAACCCTGAGCTTGTTGATGTATTTCTTGACCGCAAGATTTTTCCGGGTTTTTTTGGTTGGATAATTCCATCGGGCGGAAAAAAGGCGCGCATTGGATTTGGCACAACAAAACACGCGGCATTGAAAATAGCTTTTAATAGTTTTTTTGCCTTGCCTCAAGTTCAACAAGTTCGCGGGGATAAAACGCTACGCGATTTCTGGCATGCTATTCCGTTGCGTACGCGAAAAGTTACTCAAAAACAAAACGTGTTACTTGTAGGTGATGCCGCTGGACAAGTGAAGTCAACAAGCGGCGGCGGGGTAGTGTTTGGCGGTCAATGTGCCATGTTAGCTGGAGAAATCGCTGCACGTAACTGCAATGGAGAAAATTTGAACTACGAAGCAGCATGGAGAAAAAAATTTGGCAAAGTGTTGAAAACCCACCGTGCAATACGCAAAATATTTGATGCTGTTCCAACGCCATTGCATAAGTTAACCGTCTTTGGCTTCGATAAACTATTTGTTTCAAAACTCGTTGAAAAGTTTGGCGACATGGATTACATTGCCAGCGTAAAATAAGTTTGGTTGTTTTAGCTTAATCTTTGCTTTCCAATTTTTTTGCTTTACTTTCCAAACCTTTGTTCTGTTGTTTCAAAGAATTCTTTTGCGGCTATAAAGTCTTTTTGTTCAAACTCTGGCCATAATTTTGACGAAAAGTAAAGTTCTGAAAAAGAGTTTTGCCACGGCAAGAAGCCAGACAAGCGCTGTACGTTTCCAGTTCGAATGATTAACTGCGGTGATTCTGGCGAGTATAAGTAATTTGCAAAAGTGGATTCATCGACTGTGCTTGCGTCGACTTTTCCACTGGTTATATCCGCGGCTAAGCTCTTGCTAGCATTTAGAAGTTCTTCCCTGCCACTATACGCAATTGCAATGTTGAGATTCTTTCCTTTTCTATCAATTGTTTTTTCTTCAACTTTCTGCATCCCGTTTTTTATTGTTTCAGGAAGCAACTCGCGTTTTCCAAAGAATTTAATGCGGCAATCGTGGTCGCCGAACTTTGGGTGTTTCAACATGTCGTTTAAGTTTTTGTCCATTAGTTTGAACAAAACATTTAGTTCATTGTTTGAACGCTTGGAAAAATTATCAAGGGAAAGCGCCCATAAGGAAACTGTTTTTACTTCACTTTCAAATGCCCATTTGGCAAATTCGCCTGCTTTTTTAAACCCTTCCAAGTAAGCTGATTCAATTGGCAACCCTTTTTTCTTTGCAAACCGTCGGTTTCCATCAGGGATAACTGCAACACTTTCAAGTAATTGTTCAGACATTTGAAATAACCGTTTTTTCTATTTTACGACCTTTGGCCGTGGATGTTATTATAAACTCCCGTCTTTTTTAAATGTGCACCAACTATGAATTCTATCTATAGAGAAAAAAACGGGAAAAAACAACGTCTATTTAGCAAATTTAAAAAAATGGGGTCAATATCGCGCTTCCTAGGATTAATGTTCCAATCCAAAGCAGCTATTCCCCTCTTATTCACTGGAAACGGCAGAATAGCAATTCACTCTTATTTTTGCCCACCCTTTGACGCGGTTTTTCTCAATAAAGACAAAGTTGTTATAAAAACATCGACTGTGCTTCCAAATAAATTCCTCACCGTTAAAGAAAACGCATTTTTCCTTTTGGAATTACAACATGGTTCAATTTCGAAATTTGCTATTAAAAAACGAGACAAGTTAATGTGGACAATGAAATAAGCGAAACCCTCTTCGGCTGGCGAATAATTGGCAAACCAAACAAAACAAGTCTACTTGCCAAATTCTCTTTAACCGTATCGGAGCGAGCGATTTGCGTTGACTTAGTAAAACAATTCTTTTTCTCGAATAAATCACTTGACCAACTTCTACTCAAGAAATGCGAATCGCAATTAACACTAATGTCACAAAAAACCTTTGACAAAATACTTATGATATGCGATTCAGTTTTGTCCGGCGTAGGGCCACTGTCAGTTTTGCTTGAAAGTGACGCAGAAGAAATATCCGCTTCACTTGGAATTGTACGAATTTACGAAAAGCACAATGGCTGGGTTGACACGCAATTAGAAATCACTTCCCCCGCTTACTTAGTTCACGTTGCTGATAAACTTTCTGCTGGTTGCGGTCGGAGACTAACTCGTGACGAACCAGTTCTAAACGCTTTTCTACCAAATGGCACACGCATACATGTGGTCTC
>JAHFHC010000010.1:0-8374 GCA_023247085.1 Microcaldota archaeon
CTTCCCCGCTTACTTAGTTCACGTTGCTGATAAACTTTCTGCTGGTTGCGGTCGGAGACTAACTCGTGACGAACCAGTTCTAAACGCTTTTCTACCAAATGGCACACGCATACATGTGGTCTCCCCGCCAGTTTCTCCAGTTGTTTCAATAACAATCCGAAAATTCCCGCAAGTTCCCTACACAATGAAAAAATTAACCAAAAGCGGCCTCCTTTCAAACTCAGCTTCTATTTTGCTTGTCAAAAACGTTGCCAGTAACTCAATTTTAGTTTGTGGAAATACCGGAAGCGGCAAAACAACCACGCTTAATGCCCTACTTGCTACATTGCCGGCTAATGACCGCTTTGTTTTTGTCGAAGACGTGTCAGAAATCACTCTCCCGATGCATAACAACAAAGCCCGCTTGCTAGCTGACAAAAACACTTCACTCTCGCAACTTATTTACGAGTCACTCCGCATGCGGCCGGATAGACTAGTTGTAAGCGAAGTGCGAAACGAGCTTGAAGTAAAAGCATTTGCAAATGCATTACTCTCCGGTGGAGGAAAAACTTGCTACTCAACTTTTCATGCAAGCAGCGCAAAAGAAGCACTGCGTAGACTACGTTTACTCGGATTCAAAAAAGCTGATCTAGATTCCATTGGATTAATTGTAATACAAAAAAGAATAGACGATAAAAAAACTGGAAAAGAAATTCGCAGAATTACAGAAATTGCAAAAGTAAAAAACGGAGAAGCAAAACTACTTTTTACCGGCAGTTAAAGGCGCGCGTAAACGGCCAATAATTGGCTGAAAAGCTTTACCTTCATGTTCAGGCGCCTTGACGAATTTTAGCGTGCCATTTTCAGTCATCAAAACGTGGGTAGCGCCTTTCTTTATAAATTCCTTGAATTGTACATTATTTCGGAAACGGTTTGCGTCCCTTGCCACTTCTATAGTTTGCTTTCTGACCATAGAGTTTGCACGCGCAAATAAGATTCCAATTACAATTCCTGCGGGGATTGCTGCAAGTCCATCTTGTGAATACCTAGCCATTGCACCAGCGATTCCGGTAGATAACACATCCGCGCGCCGCAAACGCCTCGCGTGCCAAAGCTTAAACATTTCATCTCTAATTGAACTCGGCACCTCACTTAACTTTAAACTTCCAACTATGTGCCCGCGTTTCAATGTTTGCCTCGGCATCTTTTCTAGTTTTGGCAACTCTAATCCCATGCATTTTCTAATGCTTTTCCGATTTAAAAACCCACAACCATTTTAAGCGCAGTTTTACCTATTTGTTAAAGTGGCGGGGAAGTGAAACAGCTTACCGTGTCACAACTTTTACCCTCAAAAGTATAGTTGTGTTTCGGAGGAACTTCTGCCCTCTTGATAGTCTACAAAAGACAATCCGTACAACTCGCTTAAGGCGAGTGGCTGGGGAACAGAAACGATACCCTGAAATCGCTAGAATGACCAAAAACGACATTGCGATTTGATATGGGGATGAAACGGCTTCAACCGCGAGAATCCGCAAGGAGTCAAGAGCAAGGTGAATTTCACCGCTTAGTCAAATGCTGTTGCCATGCCTTTCCTAACAAGGAAAGCAAAACGCTGGTAAAATAATCCGCGTTGTAAAATGGTTAACTGAAGGCAGGGTACAGCTCCCGCCGCCACTACTATTTCTTTTTGCTAGTTACATTACCGCTATACCACCGCGGTAAAGGTTATTGAATTAAAAACTTCCATTCCCTCGGTATTATCTAAGTGCTAGCTAGTGGCTGTGATTTTTTTGGTATGTTAACAAAAGATTCTTTACAAAAGCAATTTTCTGCAAATTACAATGAGTTTTACTCGGTTCCATTATTTGACCAAGAGGGTTTCCTACGAAAAGTTTGCACTATTTGCGGTAAAGGGTTCTGGACTGCCGGAGATAAAGAAACTTGCGGTGATTCAAGCCACGAAAAATACACTTTTTTTCGCAAAACACCACGCACTGAAACTTATGCTGGTTTTTGGAAGAAAACCGCAGATTTTTGGAAGAAAAATGGCCACGAAGTAATTGACCGTTACCCGGTTTTATCACGATGGCGTGACGATTTACCTTTTACAATAGCAAGCATTGTCGACTTCCAGCGGCTTGAAGCCGGCAAAGTTGTTTTTGAGTACCCGTCTAATCCGTTGTTTGTGCCCCAAATGTGCCTTCGTTTTCCAGACATTGCAAATGTTGGAATCACTGGCAGGCACTTCACTTGCTTTATGATGGCGGGCCAACATTCGTTCAACTATCCAAAAGAAGGCTATTGGAAAGACAAGTGCATTGAATACAATTTCAAATACTTAACTCAAGTGCTTGGCATTTCCCCACAAGAAATTACGTACGGCGAAGACGTGTGGAATATGCCTGACTTCTCTGCCTTTGGCCCCTGCATAGAATCATTTGCAAACGGGTGCGAATTAGTAAACAGTGTATTCATGCAATACAGGCAAGATGCAACTGGAAATGGTTTTACAGAACTAGATATGAAAGTAATTGATGTTGGCTGGGGTTTTGAACGCTTACTATGGTATTACAACGGCACGCAATCAGCATACGACTCGGTTTTTCCACGCGAAGTTGAATACATGAAACAACGCGCGTCAATAGACTTAGCACCAGAAATAATGTCAGCGTACTCTTCGCTATCTGCTTCTTTAGACGTTGACAGCATGATTGATTTTGCCGGTGAAAAAAAGAAAATCGCAAATGCACTTGGCCTCTCGCTGCAAGATTTAGAAAAAGGGATTGCTCCATTGCAAGGCTTGTATGCAATTGCAGATCACTCGCGTTCACTCTTATTTGCATTAAGCGACGGTGCACTTCCATCTAATGTAGGTGGGGGGTATAACCTACGCGTATTAGCACGAAGGGCTTTTTCATTCATTGAAAAATACAATTTTGACTTTTCGCTATTTGACTTATGCGTAATGCATGCAGAAGATCTGCACGACGTTTTTCCAGAATTAAGCGCAAATCTTGAAACAATTGAAAAAATACTAGATGCAGAGCGCCGCAAATACGCTGAATCAAGAGAAAAAGGAAAACGAATAGCAAGCGAAACAATACGCAAAACACCAGAAATTTCAGTTAAACAAATGATTACACTATACGAGAGCCATGGCATAACCCCCGAGACACTAGAAGATGCAGCTAAACAAGCCAATGTTGCCGTAAGCGTTCCAACCCAATTTTATTCTGAGTTGACAAAACAACGCGTAATGCAAAAAGAACGCGCTGAAAGCGTAACTGGAAAAAAAATATTTCTCCCAGACCTAGACGCGTCCGTGATCCAACTAACAAAATCGCTTTACTACGAAGATGTTGATTTAGTGGTTTCAACTGCAAAGCTCCTTGGCTGGCATAAAAACGCGTTGATATTTGACCAAACTATTTTCTATCCAGAAGGCGGAGGACAAATGAACGACAAAGGCACAGTCAAGATCGGCAACCACTCATTTAACGTAGAAGAAGTGCACAAGCAAGGCAAAGTCATCCTTCACTTTGTCAAAAAAGGCGAAGAACAGAAATTTGACGAGTTAAAACACGGGCAAACTGCAGTCATGCAATTAGATGAACCCCGCCGGCGAGCCATTATGCGCCACCATTCTGCAACTCACATGTTGCTTGGAACGTGCCGCGCTTATTTTGGGTCACACGTTTGGCAAGTGGGAAGCAGAAAAGACGTGGACGAAGCGCACCTTGACATAACCCACTATGAACGACCATCAATTGAACAAGTACATGAATTAGAAAAAATCATCAATAACGTAATTCAAAAACAAATTCCAATAAGCGTAAGCAATATGCCACGCAAAGAAGCTGAAGAACAATATGGCATGCGAGTCTACCAAGGGAGTGGTGCAGTTGCAGAAGTATTGCGTATAATAAAAATCCCAGAAGTTGACACAGAAGCCTGTGGAGGGACACACTGCCACAATACTCGCGATTTAGGCTTTTTCAAAATAAAGGCAGTTGAACAAATTCAAGACGGTGTAATTCGCTTCCGCTACTGCGCGGCCTTATCAGCATTAAGTTACTTGCAAGAACAAGAAAACCTCCTGCAAAAATCTGCGGATATACTATCTTCCCCTCGCCACGATTTACCTGCAACGAGTCAAAAGTTTTTCGACGAATGGAAAGAACAAAGAAAAGAACTTGACAAAATACGCGAACAACTTGCCACTAGCATTGCAACCGAACAAGTCCTCGCGCACAGTGAAGATAAAACCGTTCAACTACAATTAGATATGCCTGCAAATTTAGTTGAAAAAATTGCAGATTCAATAGGTAAAGCTGATGGTTTTGTTGCTATTATTTCCAACAACGATAAATTTGTCACAATTGCATGCAATGAAACAAGTGGCCAAAACGCTTTGGAATTGCTAAAAGAAGTTGGTGCAAAAGGCGGCGGTTCCCCTAATTTTGCACGTGGTAAATTAGTCACTTAGCAAAACTAACGAACACTGCGCCCGATTTTTCAAACGCTTTTTTCAATTCAATTGACTTCACGCGAATGGAAGTAGTTGTCAAACCTGCATTGAATTCATTGTACTCGTTTTCAACAACGCCCTTATCGACAAAAATTGGCAGCTTATTCTTGTGTCCAAGGGGTGGAACTCCGCCAACTTCGCAACCAGTTTCACGCAACACTTCTTCAGGCAAAGCCATTGTAATCCCCTTTACGCCAATAATCTCAGCTAGTTTTTTTAAGTCAACGCGCTTATCCGCAGGCACATCTGCAACGAAAAAATTGTTTGTATCCCGTTCTTTTACAATAATTGCCTTGACTCCTTCGCTTAATTTTGAACTACGCACACGCGCCGCATCTTCACTTGTACGCACTGGCTCGTGTTCAAAACATTGAAACTCGCTTCCAGCAAGTAGCTTTTTTATCCTCTCAACCTCTTCAACACCCATAATAGGAAATATCTTGTATGTGTATGTTTAAATTATATTATGAATAAACAAGCGCCGTTAGTTGTAGTTGGTTCAATCATACGCCATAAAGGTAAACTACTTGCTATTAAACGAGCTAAGCCACCTTACGCCGGTTTACTTTCACTTCCAGGCGGAAAAATTGAGTTTTGCGAACACATAATAGCCGCGGCTTTGCGTGAAACAAAAGAAGAAACTGGACTAGATTGCAAGTTTGAAAAAATGCTTGGCACGTTTTCTGAAATACTTCACCAGCCCGATGGAACAAAACGACACTTCATCGTATTCGTAGCGGAGTTAAACGCCCCGAGTTTCGAAGTTGTAGAATCAAACGAAGGCCAATTAGTTTGGATTGAAGAAAATAAATTGGAAACCCTAAAAAACCAATTCATAGTCAGTGATTATCACATTGTAAAAGAGTTCCTTGCATCCGACTCAAAAATGGAAATACGCGAAGTAAAAATGAACGAAAAACGCAACGGCGATAAAACTATCTACGAATTAGAAGAGTTCAAATAATTCCAAAAGTTCAAACTCAATGGCCATGTTTACTATCTCTTGCGCCGTTTTGCACGTTCAAAATTACGCATTAACCGCGTGTCCCTAGCAACGTGTTTAACTGATTCAACTGTATCCCGCATTGGCACGCTGTGCCCGACAAATTTGTTGTTTGGATAAGCTGCTTTAAATGCAGAAAGACAACGAGGTAAATGAAAATCAGAAGTAACCACGTGTATCTCTTTTGGTTTTAACTTCTCTATAATAGTCCGCGCGCCTACAATTTCTTCCATTGTTAACCGAGCATGCGGAACACGTAAAATATCAGATTCAGCTACGCCTTTATCCACTAGCCACTTTGCGCTTATTTCATGCGCAGGCGAACCACGTTGACGCTTTCCAAATTGATAGTCTCCACTAACAACTAATTTAGAAACAAGCCCAGCCTTGTAAAGCTCAAGCCCTTTTGCAAGCCTAGCATAATGCTCATCAGTTAACTCAGGCTCTTCAACAGTATGATCCTTAAAAACATTCCAATGAATAAAAGCAAGCTTCATAAGAATAACAAAAACAAACTACGTTATTATTTCTAACTATGTGCGCCTTTGAATAATAAACATAAATGCCGCGGGGGAGACTCGAACACCCGACCTCTAGATGGCTCGAGCAAACCTTGAGTTAAGTTTACTTTATGAGTGTCGCTAAACCCCCTTTTTCTTTAAAAAGAAAAAGGCCGTTTACGGTTCAAAAAGAAAGGTTAGCTAGCGCTCTAAACCAACTGAGCTACCGCGGCAAGCCCTCCCAAAAAGAATTGAAGATCTTATTCTATAAGGAAAAGGTAAAAATAAAGAATTAATCACCAATAAAAAACCCGTTGCAGTTGTATATATTGTGTCTTCTATAGAGGATTTTTTACATTCGTTTGCCGGTAACGACGCTTTTAAGGCGTTTAACTACTTCATGCAAGAACCGGCTTTTATCGTACTAATAGCCCTGTTTGCTTTAGTGATACTTTGGCTTAAGCGAGATAAATATTCTAGGTTAACAATTATAATTTCTTTGCTCGTTACGCTTGTACTAGTTACTGTTTTGAAGCAATTGTATGCTGATCCTCGGCCGTGTGTTGGTTTGCCGGGTTGCGAGGGAGATTTTGGCTTTCCATCTGGCCACTCGGCATTGTCTTTTTCACTTGCGATGAACCTATTCGGTGCTAGTAGTTTTTATTTAGCAATTTTTTTAGCTACACTAATTGCACTTTCTCGCGTGGTTAGCGGCGCGCATACATTCGCGCAAATCGCCGGAGGCATGATTCTCGGAGTAATTGTATCAACTACTATTGCTATTGTTTTTCAAAAGTTAAGAGAAAAATATGAGCAAAACAAACGGGCTAAAAAATGAAAATTGATTTTTTCAAGGAAGATTTACGCCAAGCTACTCACCTTATGGTGGGGGTAGTTTCAGTCCTATTAGTTCAGTACATTGGGTTTAACTCTGCGTTACTCTTCCTCTCAGCTATTTTCGTTGTTGGCTTAGTTCTTTCTAATTTTAAACTACTTGGTGGAAAAGTCAAGCTAGTTGATTATTTATTATCGCTAACTGACCGAAACGACCCGATTCCAGGAAAAGGCGCCATGTTTTTTGCAGCCGGCATTCTATTTCTTTTAGTATTTGCAAAGCCACTTGACTTTGCTTTGGCAATGATCCTCTTACATGCAGCTGGTGATGCATTTGCAACTGTCATCGGCCTTCGTTTTAAGCAGCCACTCCCGTGGAATGAAAAAAAATCTTGGTTTGGTTTTACATCTTTCATTGTCTTCGGTGCAGTTGCTGCTCAGTTTTTTATCTCTTTACAAACTGCATTTTTATACGCTTTCCTCCTAGCTATAGTTGAGTCACTGAATTTGCCAATAGACGACAATATTTCAGTTCCAGTATTCGCTTTGCTATTATCAAAGGTGGTTTAACGTGAAAGGTATATTCATTGCAGTTGAAGGTATAGACGGCGCAGGCAAAGGCTACATAATGATGAAGCTACAAGAGTACATAACTGGCCGGAGTAAAAAATACGACCACGTTCTACTTACTCGCGAGCCAACGAATTCAAACATTGGCCAAAAAATGCGTGAAATCCTTGCCAAAGAAGACGACCCAAAATCAGGCGCAAGAAAATGTCTTGACTTATACGTTTCTGACCGAAAACAACATTTAGAAAACCACATTTTGCCAGCCTTAGAAAAAGGTTACGTTGTACTGTGCGATCGCTACAAGTATTCAACAATGGCTTTTCAAGCCGCGCAGGGTATCCCGCTAGAAGAATTAATCGAAATACAAAAAGATTTTCTAGTTCCACATTTAACTTTAATCCTTGACCTTCCAGCAAGGCAAGCTATTGCGCGTATAAAATACCGCGATTGGCAAGGCGGAAAAGAAAAATTTGAAGACCCCACATTCATGGAAACTGTGCGGCAAAATTACTTGTTAATTGCAAATAAATTACCTGATCCAATTACCATAATAGACGCGGGGCAAGATAAACAAGAAACTTTCAAACAAGTCAAACAAGCAATTGAAAAAAAAGGGATACTGCCGTACTAATTTAACCAACCGCAGCGGTTAAAAACAAAAAACTCTCCTAATTTCATTCTATTTTATTGTTTTCATCACATGCCCCGATCGTCTAGCTCGGTCAAGGACACGGGCCTTTCATTCAGGGGTCGCCAGCGTCGACCCCTGCTGACCCCTCTGCAACCAGTGGGGGGATAGAAGAAAGCCTGTAACTCGGGTTCAAATCCCGATCGGAGCATTTTTTTTAATTTAAACGTTAAGTTTTACCTTAATTGCCAGCTGTGTAGTAATATTGCCTTGCGATTAAACTATCTAATTTCTGAATCAACGGGGAATTAAAAACATAACTTTGTTAACTT
>JAHFHC010000010.1:8384-35090 GCA_023247085.1 Microcaldota archaeon
CTTTTACTATATGAATAAACGAAACGAAATTAATTTTTTCTTAGTTTGCCTTGGTTTACTTTCAATTTTATTTGCAGGTTGCTTGTCAGACAACTACGAATCTGAATTGCCGCCAAAAGTTATTGAACAAATAAAAAATCAAGCCAACGTTTCACAAGCAAGTGTAGTCAATATTTCAAATAGTACAATTACGCGTCAGAACGCTACTATTAAAATAAATGAATTAAATGATTCGCCGACACTTACTCCCAATATAAGTTCCATAAATTCAACAGTTCGCGTACAGTTACTGCCTATAAACCAAACGCCGCTTGAATACGCGCAAATAAACTTCTATTCGCCTCCAGATTTTACGCCGGTTTCGCAAATAGAATACGCTGCGTTTATTGATAACCCGCAAGTAAAAAATGCGTTGGGCGACTTACTTCCAACCGAAAAACAGTTCCTGCTAAACGCAGCGACCGAATTGGAACAAGGTGACAAGCAGAGTTGGAATGAATTTGACGGTCGCGCGAATTACAGTTTGTCACGAAACGAAGCGCGTCGCGCCTGGCTACGCCGCGTTGCACTTTCTGCCTACAATGAACTTCATCACAAAGTTCCATGGACGATGCTTGACTATGCGGACAGTGACTTGCGCTATTTACTTTCTTTCTGCGTTGAAGATTACACTGAAACCACTACGCAGAATTATGCGGGTTTCGTCCACTACCCGTGCCAGCAATTCTTTTATCTTCCAAACCCAAGTTATCAAAACTACGAATCTCTGTTAATCTGGAATCCAAATCCACTTGCGGTTCAAGATGTTGCAAGAGAATTGCTTGAAAGTAAACAACCAGCTACGCAAGGGGAATTGATCAATGCCTTAGTGCTGAGAATGCGTTTAGTCGGTTGGCAGCATATTTCTAGTGTTGAAGATACTCAGTTTCTCACGCAAGGAAAGAATGGAATGTTGACAACTATGGATAGATTATGGCAACTTAAACGCGGGGGTTCTGGTTGGAATTCCGTTTTCGTAGCGTCTATACTTCGTAGTTTGAATGTGCCTGCACGTGTTGGTGAGGTTAATGGCCATGGTTATGTTTGGTTTTCAACTGAAAATAAGGGAATGTATTCCGGAGACTGGATTCATGGCTGGTCAAATGGCTTGCCCATCCGCGATTCTTTTTTGTCCAACGACCAAATAAACTACTTATTCTCGCTTCCAGTTTGCAATTCACAAGTTGAAAAAGATAAAATCCAACTCGGGCGAATACTTCACTATTACGATAACCTTTCTTTCAACGAACGTATTTACTATGGTTCCAATGGTTACTGTAACCTCCGTGAACGGTATATTTCAAAACTTCTAGAAAGCTTTAAGACAACCGACACAGAGTGTCTAGATGGCTCACAACCCGCAAAAGGAAAATGGACTACGCCTTTTACAACAGAAGAAGCCCAGTACTGGCAGCAACTTGTAGCTAGTTACGCAGACCGTTACAATATATGCAATTAGCTCACAAGAAATACCACGTGTAATTTATGTATCAAAATATAGTTGTCAAAGATGGCGTATTGTGGATTGACGGCGTGCACATGCATCGGTTCCATAACGCCAGTCCACAACAAAACGCTTCACTTATGATTGACCAAGCAAATGTCAAACGCGGCGATGCGGTGCTAGACCTTTGCACTGGCCTTGGCTACACTGCACTTACAGCAGCAAAACGCGGTGCAATCGTAACCACAATTGAAGGAAGTCCAGCTGTACTTGAGCTTCTAGCAAAACACAATTCAGTGCTATTAGAGCACGCAAACGTCAAAATAATTCAAGACGATGCGTTTCACGCAGTTGCACAGCTTCCAGACGCGTCATTCAATGCGATTATTCACGACCCGCCGCGTTTTTCAATGGCAGGAGAACTGTACTCGCAAGCCTTTTACGACGAGTTATTTCGCTTGCTAGCCGCACGAGGTAGATTATTTCACTATACTGGCAAACCAGGGCTAAAAAGCGGGAAAAACATAGTCAGCGGGATAAAAAAACGACTAATGAATGCCGGTTTTCAAAAAATAACGTGGGTGGAAAGCTGCCAAGGCTACAAAGCAGTTAAACCATAAAAAAAGACAAGAAATTGCTTTTTTTCGCTAAATTAACCCAAAGTCATTTTTTTGCTTTTTTTATGTTGAAACCATTGCTTTAAAAGCCAGTGTTAACACAATTTTTTAAGTCTCAAGCAAGAGATGATCGGCTAATTCTAGTTCGAGATTCAAAGCTTTGACAAATGAAAGTACTTCAGTAACTATTAACCAAAAGTTAGGCTTTACTAAGTACTTCAATAGAGACAAACAATAGGTGAATATAGAAACATGAGAGACAATAGAGGAAGTTATAGAGACAGTAGAGATAGCAGAGGCGGTGGCCGTTCATTCCATGGTGGAGGCGGACGAAGATTCCAAAGCAGTGGACCACGAGAAATGCACGACGCAACATGTTCAGATTGCGGAGCAACTTGCAAAGTACCATTTACCCCAACTCCAGGAAGACCAGTATATTGCGATGCTTGTTTCCCGAACCACAGACCATCACGTGATGGCGGTAGTCGCGGAGGCGGCAGTTACAGCAACAGGCGCTCTGACCAAGATTCTTCAAGCGACAGCTCATCTGGAAGCGATTCCAGTGACTCAAGCAATGATGATTCTGTAGAGTCAGACGACGAAGACTCAGACGACGAAGTAAAGGAATAAAACACCCTTAAACGACGCCGTTTGCGCTAAAAAGTCTTTTTCTATTTTTTTTCTTTTTCTTCCCTTTTTTTTAAAACACTTAGTTTCGACTCAATCGCCTAAAGGTGCGGTTTAAGCACGTGCCAGTCGGCGAAGTTCAAATTAACTTGCAAACAAAGTATATATAGTAAAACTGCCCTTGTAATCTGTTCTTGTTTTAAAAAAGAAGGTGTATTAGTCTAAAATGTCTTTGAATAACTATCAAGTCGATTTATTTTTCAACTTCACTGGAAGACACAAGCGTTTCTTGAAATTACGTGAAACTAGTTTCACCGTCAAACAAATCGAATACGGGGTAGGCATAGCTGAAAAAGCAGTAAAAGCAATGCAAGCTGTTTGTAAATCAACTGGCTTAACCGTAGTGGAAATACTTGAAAAACCAGCTAAGAAAACTCATGCGATTAAAGAAATGCGCAAAAAATCGCCTAAACTAACTCCCAAACAAGCGTTGTTCATTCTTGAAAACTTTGAAGCATTCCAAAACGCAGTAAGCGCATCTCAAGTGCCAGTAATGGCAAAAAACGCAAAAAAAGCAGCCGAATTCGGCGACAAATACTACCAGCCAGCTGAACATAAGTACCGCTAAGCTTTCGGTATTTTTGCAGTTCAAAAATCGTAAAATGGCTTGCGTACAAACTTTTGCTTAGATATTTTTTCGTGAATTTCCTGTGCTATTTTTTCAGAAACCACTGTGTCGACGTACTTTTTTTGGTTCTTGTGCTTCAACGGCGTCCTAAATTGGTGATAACTTCCAATCAAAGTATGTTCAACTCTATCGCGTTCAAACCCATATAACCCACTTTTTTGAACTGCGCTCCAAACTTCATCCGCTTTTTTCCTCTGCGTTTCTCCAGCTTTTGTTCTAAGTTCCTCGTAATATCCTGGCATTTCAATTGTCCACGCTTGCCTGTCAGCGTCTTCTAAAAATAGTAGTTCGGCGGTACTTGCAGCTGCCAAGGCCGTTTGGTCCGGGTCATCTGCGTAGGTATGTGGTACTGTTAAAACCTGAAATTCATCTGCTCTTCTCTCCTGTGCTTGTTTAAATTTAAAGTCTGGAGAACAGTGAAAATTAAACGCAAACGCGTTGTGTTCTAACCCCCTGCTTCGTGCTTTTTCTTCGCTTGAAAATCCAACTATGCGGCGCAAAGCTTCAACTGCATCAATTGGGTTTAATCTACTTACAATTCCATAGTTGGTTTCTTTTGCAGGAGTTTTTTTCAATACGACTTCGTGCCCGTACTTTTCGCGTAGAAGTTTTGCTACTTTCCTCGCGTGGAAACCAGCAACAACCTCAGCCGGATGCTCATTCCAAACCAAAAGAACTCTAGTCATTTATTTTCACTGTATTTTTGGAAACAACACGAGTTTTTCAGCAGTTTGTTTTCCTTCTTTTATTTCGCCCCACTTACACTGTTTCAACTTAATTTTTTTCACTTCTTTTAGCCCAAGTGCATTATAGAGCCTTTCACTACTTGACGGCATAAATGGATAAAGTAGAACCGCGGTAATGCGTAGGGATTCGCACAATTCGTACATTACATTTTCAACTTCTTTTTGCTTGCCTTCTTTAGCTAATTTCCAAGGTTCAGAATCATTCACAAGCTTATTCGCCTCTTTGATAATGCTCCAGGTTTCTTCAAGCGCGCGGTTGAATTGATAAGCTTCCATTTTATCTTCGTATAGTTTTACTTTTTCTTCAACTGTTTTTTGCAATTTGGAAGTTTTTGGTTTAGGCGGCACTTTTCCGTTACAGTATCGGTTTAACATAACTAGCGTTCGATTTGCAAGGTTACCGAATTCATCTGCTAATTCGCCGTTATAACGTGCATCAAAAGATTTTTGTGAATAGTCTCCGTCTTCTCCAAAAGTGTTTTCGCGCAAGAGGAAATAGCGAAATGCATCGCAGCCATATTTTGCAATTACTGCATGTGGCTCAACGTAATTTCCTTTACTCTTGCTCATTTTGTCCCCTTCAATGGTCCACCAGCCATGTGCATAAACTTGCTTTGGCTCTTTTAAGCCAACTGCCCATAACATCGCTGGCCAGTAAACTGCATGGAATTTTGCAATTTCTTTTCCAACCAAATGAACATCCGCTGGCCAAAAATTATTAGCGCTTTTTGGATTCTTTCCATCGTATTCAATTGCAGTTAAATAGTTGAAAAGCGCGTCTAGCCAAACGTAAATCACGTGTTCTTTGTCAAATGGTACTGGAATGCCCCACTTTACGTTTTTACGGCTCACGCTTAAATCTCGAAGTTCATCTTTGAAAAAATTATAAGCTTCATGCCATCTACTGTTCGGCTGTACAAATTGCTTATTTTCTTCAAATAATTTTTGCAATTTCTTGCGATAAGTTGACAATTTAAAAAAGTAGCTCTCTTCTTGCTCGCGTTTTACATCCCTGCCACAATCTGGGCATTTACCGTTTACCAATTGGGAATCAGTAAGAAAAGTTTCGCACGGTACACAATACCATCCTTCATATTTTCCCTTGTAAATTAAGCCAGCATCGTACATTTGTTGAAAAATATTTTGCACTGCTTTTTCATGATAACTATCAGTAGTGCGTATAAATTTATCATACTCAATATCTAGCTCAACCCAAAGCTCCTTATATTGTTGAACTATTTCGTTGACAAATTGAATTGGCGTTTTGCCCGCTTCCTTAGCCGCTTTCTCAACTTTTTGGCAATGTTCATCAGTTCCAGTTAAGAAAAACACGTCAAAGCCCTGAATTTTTTTGAACCTAGCAATTACGTCCGCGGCAATAGTAGTATACGCGTGGCCTAAATGCGGCGGGCCATTCGTGTAGTAAATTGGAGTAGTTACGTAGAACTTTTTCATGCTGAAATAATAGTACCTAGCCGATTAATAGGCTTTTTCTCAGCAGTTCATTTTAAAACAATTGAATGAATTAAATTATAACAATGAAACAAGTTGCAGAAAAATTAACGCGTGTTTTGAATGGTTTTCACGTGCAAGTGTATCGCCATGTACGCGATTTTATTCCAAAGGCGGGTGTTAAACACACTAGCGGCGAGTTGTTTGGAGAAACTGGCTTGAAAATCGGAACTAAAAAACACAGTCAATCTGCAGTTGCACTTGTATTTAAGCCAAAAAAAGGCGGGTTTCATGCAACTAGACAAAAACAACTGCGCGATAAGTTAACCGAACTTTCACAATTATTTGCCGAACATAAGCTAAACGTAGTTTTTCAAATTCCACACGGAAAATCGGTATACGCGGTTGTTTCAATTAATCGAAAAGGGTTAACCGGCTGGACATTTAAGCGAACAATGTTCGTCGAACGTTTAAAACATTTAATCGGTGAACAAAAATAACTCAACAAGTCCAAGTTGGCGTAGGTGTTTTTGTCAAGCGAAATAGTGACGGTAAAATATTACTTCTAAAGCGCAGCGGCAGCCACGGTGCAAGCACATGGGGTTTACCTGGCGGGCACTTGGAATTCGGCGAAGAAATTGAACACTGTGCAAAACGCGAAGTAATGGAAGAAACTGGCCTAAGCGTCAAAAACTTAAAAGTACTTGCTATAACGAACGACATAATGCCCGCCGAAAACAAACACTACATTACAATTTTTGTGGAAAGCGAATCCGAATCAGGCAAGGCCAAAGTGATGGAGCCACATAAAACAACTGAAATAACTTGGGCGACTCCAGGCCAATGGCCAGCGCCGTTGTTTTCCCCCCTGAAAAACTTCTTGGAAGGAAAAAAATATCCTTAATTGATTTTACCATCCTAAAACATATGCAAACACAAGCGGCGCAACAATTGAAGCATCGCTTTCAATTATAAACTTCGGAGTATTTTCTTCAAGTTTACCCCAAGTTATCTTTTCATTTGGCACCGCACCAGAATACGAGCCATACGACGTAGTTGAATCGCTAATCTGACAAAAGTATGCCCAACGTGAAACTTTTTGCTTTAAATCCTGCGTAATCAATGGCACAACGCAAATTGGAAAATCGCCTGCAATGCCGCCGCCAATTTGGAAAAACCCAATTTCGCTTTTCGCTGACTCTTTCTTGTACCATGCAATTAGCTCATGCATGTAATGTAACCCGCCTTTAACTGTATTTAAGTTCTTTATTTTGCCTTTGACTACATTTGAAACGAACATGTTTCCAAGAGTTGAATCCTCCCAACCAGGCACAAAAATCGGCAAATTTTTCTCAGCCGCTGCAAGTAACCAACTATTCTTTGGATCAATATCATAATGCTTTTTCAACACGCCGCTCTTTAGTAACTCATAGAAAAATTCATGAGGCAATTTCGACTGACTCGCTTTATCTGCCTTAACCCACAATTCCAGTATAGCGCTCTCTATTTTGCGCATCGCTTCCTCCTCTGGAATGCAAGTATCAGTAACTCTATTCAACCCCTTTTCATAAAGCGCAGTTTCATCAGATGGAGATAACTGGCGATAATGTGGAACGCGAGTGTATTGAGAATTTGCAACGAGATTAAACACGTCTTCTTCTAGATTTGCGCCAGTACAAGTAATAGCATGTATTTTACCTTGCCGAATCATTTCAGCAAGGCTAATGCCAATTTCAGCTGTGCTCATTGCTCCAGCCATTGTAAAAAACATTTTACCTCCTTTATCGACGAGGTCACAATAAGCTTTGCTTGCATCAATAAGCGTAGCTGCATTAAAGTGCTTGTAATTTTCTGTAATAAATTTAGTTATATTTCCTGTCATTTTTTTCACCTTATATAATATAATCCGCGCATTTTTTTTATAAGCAATTCATACGTAAATTAAATCTTGCCATTTACATAAACTATTTTAGCTGGTTCAAAACCGTTGTAACGCGAAGCAAGCCCATTTGTGTACGCGCCGGCTATTGGTACTAGAACTAAGTCGCCTACTTCCATTTCCGGTAACCATTCTTCTTTTGAAATAACGTCAAAAGAATCGCAGGTTGGGCCAGCCAAAACACTTAGTTTCTTTCTACCTCTCCTGCTTACTAGAAAATCAAATTTCCAGCCAGAAAACTTAATGTCTGTAAGCGAATTAGAAGTGCCGTCATCTAAATAGTACCACATTGTGCCGCCGCGATTAGCCTTGCCAATAACTTTAGTGATAATCGTGCCAGCATCCATAACTAGGAATCTTCCAGGCTCAGCAATTATCTCCACGCCTGTTTCTTTTGGGAAGTATTCGTCAAGTGCCTCATAAATCTCTTGCAAAATAACCTGCGAATTTACATTTTCGTCTCCAAGAGGAGGAAAGCCTCCCCCGATATCAATAGTATCCAGCGTAATTCCCTCTTTCTTTGCTTCTTTGAAAAGTCCCTTACACATCTTAATCCCTTCAATATAGTCAGCTGCGCCTAGCGTGTGTGACCCTGCATTGAAAGTTATTCCTGTTGGGCTTAAACCTGCTTTTTTTGCTTTTAACAATAATCGAATCGCATGCTTTGGATCCGCCCCAAATTTACTTGACAGTTTATACATAGTGTGATTATTTGCCACAGCTACCCTGAGTACAACTTCACTTTCAGGCGCATAGCGCGCAAGTTTTTTGATCTCAGCATCACTATCGTACACAAACCACTCTACGCCAACATTGTACGCGCGTACAATGTCTTGTTCCATTTTAACTGGGTTCGAATAAATCATTCGAGTTGCATCTACGCCTATAGAGAGTAAATATTCAATTTCAGCAAAAGAAGCTACGTCGAAATTGCTTCCGCAATTACGTAAAATATTCAACACGCCGCGGTGCCCATTTGACTTAACCGCATAATGTACTTCGACTCTCGGCATGTATTTTTTGAAAGTATTGTAATTATGCTTAATTCGATTCTCACTAATTGCAATTACTGGCGTGCCGTGTTTAGCCGCTATTTTTTTTGCTGTTCTAAAGTCGATAATCATTTTTGTTAAAAAACTCAAATTATTTTTTTTCTCAATGTATTTTTTTTCTCCACTATTTAAAAATATGTATTGAGTAAATAATTCTATGAAGTATCCATCTCTAGGCCCAAATAATTTTTGTGGAGTTGAAACCACTTTTGAAGAAGCAAAAGCAGTGATAATTCCAGTTCCATATGATTCAGCCACTTCTTACCGCTCAGGTGCACGAGAAGGCCCGCGTGCAGCAATAGCTGCCTCTCGTCAACTTGAGTTATACGATTTGGAGTTAGATGCAAATATTTTTGAAAAAGTACCAATTTACACGCTTGATGAAGTTGCCATAAGCGTAGATTCGCCGAGAAAGACAATTGACAATGTACGCAAAACAGTTGAAAACGTACTCGCAGCTGGGAAGTTTCCAATTACGCTTGGGGGGGATCACTCAATTGCACTTGGTCCATTTGAAGCGATTAAGAAAAAATATCCAAATGTAAGCGTAGCACATTTTGATGCACATTCTGACTTGCGAGATGAATTTGATGGTTCCAAATATAGCCACGCGTGTGTAATGCATCGCATTGCGGAACTTGGACCAAAAGTTGCTCAAGTTGGCTTACGTAGTACTGAAGAATCTTGCCAAGAGTACGCTGAAAAAAATAAATCGCGTATCAAAACTTTTCCAGCAAGCGAAAAAGGTAAATGGAAACCAAGCGAAGTAGCTGACCACTTATCGCAAGAAGTTTACATTACTTTTGACGTGGATTGCCTTGACCCCTCCATAATGCCATCTACCGGTACTCCGGTTCCTGGCGGGCTAATGTGGTGTGAAGCACTTGATGTAATTCGAGAAATCGGCAAAAAGAAGAAAATCGTCGGCTTTGACGTAAATGAACTAATGCCATTACCTGGCTTCCACGCTCCAGACTTCCTAGTTGCTAACTTGATTTACAAAATGCTTGCATATAGCCACTTGAATTTGTTTAAGAAATAAAACAAATGAAAAATGGCATAGGTGGGGAGGGCATAAGTGCTCACAACGCAACGCACAACCCCCACATAAAGCCCCCCTAACGTAACTTTTTTAATCCCCTATAATTCTATTATTCTTACGAATTTTCGCAAAATACTTTTACTTAAAAATAAACTTTAAGGTACACGCTAGTTCTTGCGTTTAAAAAAATCGTTAACTAAGGTGAATATAAATTATGGCAGAAATAGGTCAACAAAACGTTTTACCCGAAGGAAGCACGCGCGTTCTCGGTAAAGATGCTCAACGCACTAACATAGCTGTTGGCTATTTAGTTGCACAAGCAGTGAAATCCACGCTAGGCCCGCGAGGAATGGACAAAATGCTAGTAAGCGAACTTGGAGACATTATAATTACAAACGATGGCGCAACGATCCTCAAAGAGATGAACATAGGCCACCCAGCTGGCAAAATGATGGTTGAAATCGCCAAAACACAAGACAGTGAAGTTGGAGACGGAACAACCACTTCAGTTGTAATTGCAGGTGAATTACTACGCAAAGCGTCTGACTTACTTGACAATGACATACACGCTTCAACAATTATAAGTGGATACAAGCTTGCAACTAGCCGTGCAATCGCCGAACTTGAATCAATCGGCGAACCAATTAAAATAACTGACACTGAAAATTTGCAAAAAATCGCTAGTATTGCAATGGGTTCCAAGACAATCGGAGTCGGTACAGGCAAAGACGTTTTAGCTAAACTCGTTGTACAAGCCGTTACACAAGTAGCTGAACAACGCGGTGGCAAAACCATAATTGACAAAGACTATGTTAAACTCGAAAAAAAGAAAGGCAACGACGTGCTACAAACTCAACTCGTAAACGGAGTTGTTGTAGACAAAGAAATTGTGCACTCTGGCATGCCGAAAAAAATTGCAAATGCTAAAATAGGCCTCCTCGACGTGGCACTTGAAATTGAAAAAACCGAAGTAGATGCACGCATCAATATATCTTCTCCAGAACAAATGACCGCTTTCCTAGACCAAGAAGAAAAAATGCTCAAGACAATGGTAGACAAAATAGTCAAAAGCGGAGCAAACGTAATATTCTGCCAAAAAGGAATCGACGACGTAGCACAACACTACTTATCAAAAGCAGGTATAGTGGCTTGTCGACGCGTAAAGAAAAGCGACATGGAAAAACTAAGCCGAGCAACAGGCGCACAAATCGTAACAACGCTAGATGACCTTGGAACAAAAGACCTCGGCAACGCGGGTTCAGTTGAAGAACGCAAAATCGCAGGAGAACAAATGACTTTTGTCGAACAATGCAAAGACCCCAAAGCAGTTACTATACTAGTACGCGGAAGCACAGACCATATAGTTGACGAAGCTGAACGCGCTATTGTAGACGCAATAGGTGCAACAAGCAGCGCAATTGAACTAGGCAAATACGTAACCGGTGGCGGAAGCACTGAAATGGAACTCGCTACACGCTTACGCAAATACGCTGTTGAAGTTGGTGGACGCGAACAACTCGCTATACAAGCTTATGCAGATGCACTAGAAGTAATTCCAAAAACACTAACTGAATCAACTGGCTTAGACGCAATTGACACACTAGTTGAACTACGCGCTAAACACGAAAAGAAAGACGGCAAAACATACGGCATTGACGTATACGGCGTAAAAGTAGGCGAAATGAAATCACTCAATGTCATTGAACCACTAAAAGTCAAGAAGCAAGCTTTACAAAGCGCAAGCGAAGTAACTGAAATGATACTCCGCATCGACGACATGATCCTATCCCGCGGAAGGCCACAAATGCCACCAGGCGGAATGGGAGGCATGGGCGGAATGCCGGGAATGGAATAAAAAAATCATTCATTCTAACTTCTCTTCTTTTCCTTTAATTTTTTCTTTTTTTATAATTTTTTTTATTCCCAACTAAAACCTAAACTTTATTATGCCTAGCGGCCGGTTTTTTTAACTTAGCCGCGGTTATTACCTATAGCCACGTCAAAGGCGCGTTGGGTGTTAAGTAAAAGATGCCACTTGAATGGAAAACAACCAAATTATATGGATTGAAGGTTACGCATTGGAAAAAACACCCACCACTCGGTTTACTTGCTGCACTTGAAAGTGAACCCGAAAAAGAGTTTCCTGAATCTACGCCTCCAGTTAGATTTCATAAATTTGCTGGCCAAACAATCGTTGCCCGAACCACTAATCCCCGCGGCGCATTTTTACGTCTTATAACTGGTTACCTTATTACTTGTCTGCCACCAAAGGAAATTTTTGATATTCTTAAAGAGCTAGCAGAAAAAAAAGCTGCTTTTGTTGAAGTGCCGGTTGCTTTAGTTGAAGGAAAAGCAACTCACACGTTAGTTACTCTTGCTAAGCCGCACCGTGCTTCACTTGAAGAAGTGTTATGTGACGATGCTGTTCCTGAATCTAAAAAGCGCGCGTTAGCAGTAAAGGCGATTAAGCTGTTTGCCCGTTTAAATGCGCTTGGGTACAGACACAACCATCCGGGTCCTCGCAATGTGGTTGTTATGAAAAATGATGAAATTAGGTTAATTGACCCTACGTTACTTGAACGCCTTCCAAAGAATGGACTGTCAAGTATAGAACGTATAAACTCGCGCGAGAGATTGTTGCAGCCATTCCTAGATATTCGAAATAGGAGAAATCCGCATAGGTATTATCCTCGCGAACATTTACATAACTTAATAGCTGCGTTGGATTCTGCATATGGCGCAGAATTTAAGCGAGTAAAAGCGAAGCAACGTGTTTGACATTTACGTTTATAGCCGCGTAATACAAAAAGCAGAATAATACTTTTCCATGTTAGCAACTTCTAAATCAAAGGAATTAAGGCGCTTAGTTGGCAACCAACTTGAATACGCTGGGTAAATATTTACAAATAACCGATTTTATTTAGCATTTTAGAAAATTATTATTTGCCGTTTTTGCCTCCACAAACTCCTTATTTTTATAAGTGTTCTTAATTCTTTTTCACAAATTCCTTCGCGTTTTGTGATAACTTACAGCCCTTTTTCTTTAGAATTTCAATCGTTTCCTTTAACGTGCTGTTTTTGAATATAAGCGCCCCGAATGTATTTTTGCTATTCTTAAATGTAAGCAGCAAATATCTTCCAAAGAGCGGTTTCCATAAATCTACCAGTTCAACATCAGTATAATGATATTTTTGTGTTGAGAATATTATTCTGTATTCGAGATGATCCTCAAAAAGCACAAACTTCGGGGTTAGTTGGCTTTCTTCTTGTTTTAAGAACTGTGTTTTGCCCTTGAAGCCTGAAAATGCATCCGTCATTGGCACTGTTATTTTGCCATTCTCAATTTTCAAATCGCCAAATCTTGAGCTTATAACTTTAAAGAAAAAGAATGCCGCTATCGCTATCAAACTCGAGCCAATAACAAGTTCAATCTCGTATATCGTATATTATGAATTCAGTCTCGTGTATAAAATATTTAAGTGTTAGTGTTATTATAAGTGGGATTAAAAATGGCGAAAAAACAACGTACGTTTATTAAAATGTCAGAATTAATCGGCTCCCCATTGTCAAAGCTAAACGCAAAACAGTCAGATGTGTTAAAAGCCCATCAAGTTGCGGCAAGAGCTTGGGATGATTTCCTTGAAACTGACAAAAAAAGAAGTATCGGCATAATGCAACGAAAGTTCTCAAATCGTTCTGTAGCAGAATTTAGAGCAAATGCACTTGCTTTAATTGCGCTTAAAAAAGCGATTTCTTATTATAATCTGCATGGACGGCTTGAAAGTGCCTATGATGAAATAAAAGAAGTTGCTAGGGAACACTGGCATCCAGCTGTTCACGAGGCGTGGCATCATCACTTTCAAAAATGTGCAGACGCTGGTAAAATGGAAATAAGTGAAACACTAGCGAAGAGAATATCAGAAGATATTGAACGGGATCTTAATCTAACTTTAATTGCTCTTCATCAAGCAAAAAATCAAAAAGGAAGGTTAAATTAAGCGTATAAAAATGTTGAAATGCCGAGCTAATTTTTTTTTAAAGCTTACAACAAGTGCCCCATTTTATTTTTTTTAGTTTGTAGATAATCAGTGTTATGCTTATTTGCATTTATTTTCAACGGAATTGTTTGAGTAACTTCTAACCCGTATCCTGCGATTCCTGAAATTTTGCGTGGGTTGTTAGTTAAAAGCTTCATTTTTTTCACGCCGAGATCGCATAAAATCTGCGCTCCAATTCCATAATCACGCAAATCTGGTTTCAACCCAAGAGCTTCATTAGCTTCAACTGTATCCAATCCTCGGTCTTGCAAGTTATAAGCAATTATTTTACTAGTTAAACCAATCCCGCGTCCCTCTTGGTTCAAGTAAAGTACAACTCCTTTTTCATTAGCAATTTGTTTTAATGCTTCTTGTAGTTGCGGTCCGCAATCGCAACGCAGTGAGCCAAGTGAATCGCCGGTTAAACATGCAGAATGAACCCGCACGAGTATAGGCTCATTTTCTTCCCATTCGCCTTTAACAAGTGCTATGTGTTCACTGTTATCAATTACGCTACGATAAACAAAAAGGTTGAATTCACCAAATAGCGTTGGCAATGTTGCCGTTCCAACTTTTTCAACCAAAGTTTCATTTTTCAAACGGTATTCGATTAATTGTGCAATTGATGTAATTTTTATTTTGTGTTGTTCAGCAAATTTCTTTAATTCGGGCAAACGCGCCATTGTACCATCTTCGTTGAGGATCTCTGAAATAACCCCAATTGGCTTTAATCCAGCTAATTTGCAAAGGTCAGTAGCTGCTTCTGTATGACCAGTTCGTTTTAACACTCCGCCATCTTTAGCTTGCAATGGAAAAACGTGGCCAGGTCTACGTAATTGCGAAGGCTTTGTCTCATTGTCAACAATCGACAGTATAGTAGTTGACCGGTCAAAAGCTGAAACGCCGCTTCCTGTATTGATGGAGTCAACGCTAATTGTAAACGCTGTGCCATTCGGGTCAGTATTATCACTTGCCATTTGCCCTAGTTTTAATTCCACTGCGCGTTGCTTTGTTAAAGGTACGCAAATTATCCCGCGAGCGTGTAGCGCCATGAAATTAACTGCTTCTGGCGTAACTTTTTCAGCAGCCATAACTAAATCGCCTTCATTCTCGCGATCTTCATCATCTACAACAACAACCATTTTGCCAGCTTTAATGTCCGCAATAGCCTCTTCAATAGCACAAAACATAATCCATACCCTATTAACGATTGGAAAAAACCGTGCATTTAATTGCTTTGGTTTTCAAATTACGTCAACATCATGCGCATGGCTTTCGCGTAAAGAAGCGTTTGTTATTCTCACAAATTCAGCGTTTTTCCAAAGCTCTTGAATCGTACGCGCATTAGAATAACTCATCCCACTACGTAAACCGCCGAGTAGATTAGACACAACTTCTTTTGTTGAACCTTTGTAACTAACCATTGACTCGACTCCTTCTGGTGTTCTATCGCTCTCTTTTAATCCTTGCAAAGCAGTCCACGACGCCATTCCGTGGTACATTTTGAAACGCTTGCCGTTTCGAAAAACCATTTTACCTGGAGACTCATCAGTGCCTCCGAACATTTGACCAAACATTCCGCTACTGGCTCCAGCTGCAATTGCCTTTACAAAATCTCCAGATGCTTTCATGCCTCCATCTGCAATTACGGGCACTTCACTGCGGTGACCTTCTTCAGCACATTTCAAAATCGCTGACAACTGAGGATAACCGGTACCCGCGACGATTCGCGTCGTGCAAATTGAACCTGGTCCAACTCCAACCTTAACTGCATCAGCGCCTGCTTCAATTAAGTCGCGACAGCCTTGACGCGTCGCTACGTTTCCAGCGATAACTTCACAACCATAACTAACTTTTAGCCACTTGACTATTTCCAATACGCGTTCCATATGCCCATGCGCAACGTCAACTGCAATTACGTCAGCCTCTGCGGCTAATACCGCTTCTGCGCGTTCTTTGTGGTCTCCGCGTATTCCGACAGAAGCACCAACGCGTAATCTGCCTCTAGAATCTCGAACTGCATGTGGATAATTGCGCTTCTTCAACACGTCGCGAGCAGTTATCAATCCCTTGAGATGTTTGTTTTCGTCAACAAGTGGCACTTTTTCCACTTTGTTAACGCGCATTAACTCTAGCAACTCTTCGATTGGTTGCCCCCACTTTCCAATAACTGGATCTTTAGTCATGACTTCTCCAACTAACTTCCCGCCAGTTTCAAACATCAAATCTCTATGAGTCAAAATTCCCACTAACTTGCCATTCTCGTCAACCACGACTAGCCCAGATATTCCGTGTTTTTTAGTTTCAGCCAATGCTCGTTCAATAGTATCTGTAGGTTTAACTGAAAACGGTCGTTCAATAATTGTATTCTCGCTACGCTTTACTCGCCTAACTTCTTCAGCTTCTTGTTCAATAGATAAATTGCGGTGAATAATACCAAACCCGCCTTGTTGAGCCATAGCAATTGCCATTGCACTTTCCGTTACGCTACTCATATTGGCAGACACAAGCGGAATTTTTAATTCAATATTCCGAGTTAATTTCGTTGCAAAGTCAACATCCATACGCGACGCAACGCTGGATCGCCGGGGTATAAGTAGCACATCGTCAAAAGTAAACCCTTCGCTGATAATTTTTTCCCCAACAACTTGTTTTTCCACTTCAATTTCCACAAAAAGCCCCCATTGCAAATTATCAAAACAAAGTTTTAAACCATTTGTGTTGATTGCGTTATTTTATCGGTATGCTTTGAAGCGAAAACACTTCTATTAATCCTTTAAGTCATCCCAGCTAATTGTAGCTTTTGGGTCAACGCTTAGCCCATTATCGCCAAATTTCAATGGATGCACATTGGAATCGTGGTTTGTTCCACGCATTTTTCTAATAGTCAAATAGTGGCTTGGTGGAAAGAAGTGAAGTGAAATAATCCCATCAACTAAAAACTCTTCAACCCCAAAACTAGAAAAGTCATTTTTTCTACCGCTTGTTTCACAAGCAAGCAAAGAAGTGCAACGTAACTTGCGTAACTCTTCAATCAACACGTAAATCGAATACCGAATCTTTGCCTTGTCATTAGTCCAAAAAGCAAATGCAGTAATAGAATCAATAACTAAACGCTTTGCCCCAACTTGCCGCGCCTTTTCCACTATACGCTTCGCCTGGCTAGCCAAGTCAGTATAATCACCAGTCGGCTCAAATTTGTAAATCTTTAACTTATTATCCCGCTCCAGCGCCTGCACGTCCCACTTGAACCGCTGTACATTCCACCATAAGTTATGCGCTCCTTCTTCAAGAGTCACGTAAACCCCTGGCTCGTCATAATCATGCGCTCCAGCGTACAAGTACTCCATGCAAAAAATAGTTTTGCCAGTTCCAGGCCCACCTGAAATTAAAACGCTTGACCCCTCAGGAAACCCGCCTTCAGTTAACTCATCCAAACCAGAAATACCACTCTTAACACGATTCATATAATATAATTACCTACAACACAACAATGAGCGAAAATAAAAACAATACCTTACCAAACATATCATAAGCAAAAACACAATTTGCCTCCGTAGCTCAGAACCGCCTTTTTCTTTAGAAAAGAAAAAGGCCTGTTCAGTCCAAAAAGAAATAAGTGAACACTTTTCTTTTTTCGTCAACGTTTTTTCTTTTAAAAAGAAAAAAAGGTTGCCTCCGTAGCTCAGTGGCAGAGCGCCTGTCTTGTAAAGTTTTTTCTTCATTTTACCAAGAAAGAAAAACTTGGGAAAAAGAAAGAAAAAATCTCAAAGCAAACAGGAGGTTGCGAGTTCAATTCGAAAGCCCTTTTCTTAGGAAGAAAAGGTCTTTCAGTCCCAAAAGAACAAATAGTCTTTTTGGGTTGAAAGCCTTTTTCTACAGAAAAAGGGCTTCGTGAAATTCTCGCCGGGGGCTTTTTCTTTTTGAGTTGGGTTCTTTCAGTTCGAGTTTTTTTAACCGGCGCAATGAAACCTTTATATTGATTGCGCGTTTTTTTTTTAAATGGCTAGGTTTGGTAAACAAAGTGTCACTCTAATGAAGTACTATTTACTTTTTCTTTTTTCTTTTCTACTTTTTGGATGCATTTCAATCGACCAATCCGATTCAACCGTTACTGGTGTGCCAAATCAATCTTCCCAGCTTCAAAATGAATCCGCATTGCACGTTGAGCCTATTCCGCAGGAACGTAACCAAAATGAAACGGCTATTAGTTTTCCTCCAGCTTCGGAAACAAACCCAACCAATCAAACTCCAATTAGTTCATCTTCCACGGGTGTAGCTTCGCAAATGATCCAATTATTCCCAGATTTAAATCACCCATATGTTGGGGCTATAAACATAGCTGCAGTTATAGACGACTCGTCTGAATACAACCAACCTGACTCGTATTTTTACAATTTGTTGCAGAACGCTAATCGGTCTTTCACAGGTTTAACTGGTATTTCGTTTAATGTTATTAACCTAGTCCATTTAGCTAGTAATCAAAATAGTCATCCTGCAGAGCCTAGTACAAATTCAACTTCAAGTCTAACTCAAAATCAAACTCCATCTAGTTCATCTTCCATTGACCTTGCAAAGGTATATCTCGCACGTTACCCTGCACCAGAGTACTTAATTATTTTTACTAGAAATGATCTCTCTGCTATTTCAAAGGGTGGCCGTGGAGGTGGTATAAACGGTTCTTCGTTACCGGCTGATTTTACATGTAATCGACTTCATACGATGTATGGCTCTAGATCAATTGTCCTTAATTATGCTGATGCTACGCACAAAGCATTTATCTGTGGATATAATTCCACTAGATTTAAGCCCGGTGGTTGGAATACGCCACCGACGAGTAAAGTTTCAATAGATGGCCAATGCCACAATAGTCTTGGCATTCCGTGCGTTGTAGAAGGAGGTGCAAGCCGTTGTTCAAATTGGAGGCAAGTGAGCGGGGTAAATAATACGGTTCTAATAACTGATCTTGATAATCAATTGGTACAAATGATTATAGTCCACGAACTAGGGCATTCTTTTGCGCCTAGTAATTATGAGCATTTTGGTGCTCGGGACTGCATTGTTCGAACTAGAGCCACGATTAACTGGAGCAATATAGATATTCAAAACTCTGCTACTAATTTCTTTGGCTTATGCCCGGATATATTTCCTCGATTCGCACGTAATTATGCGTCATGTTCATAGTTTTTTTATTTAATAAAGCATTTCAAAACTTATTCAATTATCTTAGCGTTTCAGCATAGTTTTTCTGATCCTTGATTAATAGGATATATGGACTTGCGCCCAGTGGGCTCTCGCATTTGGGTTCATAAGTCGTGTTCTCCAAATTCGAAGCACTCAAAGAATTTCACCAACTAAATTCCAGCCAAAACAAGCTAGCTCCAAAACCAGATGATGCCGGCGATGCATATCGTTTTAAGCATATTTTGCTAACTATTTTCAAGGTGAGTATTGAATGGCTTTTCATCCTGAAGTTGAACTTGTTTTAAAAAATCATTTATCCAATACTGAAGTTGCTATTGTTCGTGCAAAGCTTGATCATGATGGCGCTAAAAAACACGTTGATTTTATTTAACAAAACAGAAAACCCACGCCTTCAGGCGTGGGATGAATGCTAGCTGCTTTGTTAAAGCCTTACACTTCGCCTTGCAGGAACACGAGTGCCGGTAAAACCAAGGGCTTTAGCCCTTGGTCAGGCACGAGTGGGCGAAGTGTAAGTTATAGCTAGACATCAACGCGCCCGTGCTGCTTTGAAAAATGCAATCCAAAGCGGAGTTTTAAACGAGCATGCTAACCGCGCTTTAAGTTCCGAAATTGTTAAGCTTGTAGCTACCCAACGCTGCTTTCAAAATCTTTAACCGCGCATTCCCATCCGTGAGAGTTTTTTCAAGAGTTTTCTTGTATTCTTCTCGAGAAAGCATATGTGAGCCAAGAGGAGAATATGCGGTCATATGCCTTAATTGCAATTTACTTTGCTGAACAGTAGCGCCTATGGTATTATATGACTAACTTAGTGCAGTTTTTTTAAAGTTTTTTTTAATGCATTTGCAATTTCTGAAAAATCGTTGTATCGAATAATAGCTGGAATATTGTTTTTTTTATTTGCCGGATTCTCCAAAAACAAGGCTTCTGTAAATGGAATTGAAATGCTATTGTGCACCGCCATTATTGTTGGTTTTCCCATTCCGGCAAAGTACCCCGCGTCCCAACCGCGCCCTTCGCTTGGGTCATTAAATGAATAAATACACAATGCAAGATCGCATGTTTCATAAAGTGCATAAGCTTTTCTAACTGCTTCAATTTTAGGCATTGAATCTGGATTCCAATTTTGTATGTCACACAACATAGTAACTACTTCGTGCCCGTTTGCCTGTAGCAATGCCTTAATTTCTTCTAACTGTGTTTTTAAATCTGTTAAATTTGCGCCCCTAAATTTATACGCCAGCCAAATTCTCATAAAAAGACTTATGCCCCACCTGATTTTTATAATCCACGTTGCCTTAACAATATAATTCTCTAAGCTTTTTTTCCAATGGTTTAAAATACTTTGAGTATCCAAAACAAATACAGTTGAATTTTACATGGGTAAGTTTCCAATCGCTGAACGACACATTTTAGGGGTACTAATTTGCAAAAAGTGCAAAACGCGCAACTCAAAAGCAGCAGAGCGATGCCGTAAATGTGCATACACTAATTTAAGGCCAAAACGAGCAAAGAAGAAAGAAGCAAAAGGCAAATAGAGCATCTTCTTCATATAGAACTATAATTTAGGCACTAGTTTTCACCGGGCAGTCCTTTTAAATCTAGGTTCAGTTATACCACAGATAACAAATGCCACGGCCACTCTTTTCTACTAAAACTAAATTAGTTCTTGCTGAATTAGACCGAACATTTCCACTGGACCGAGCGGCTTTGGAGGAAATGGCCGCTAAAAAGGTAATTGTGCCACTTGGAAAACGCTTCAAAACTACTGCGCCTAATATCACAATTGCAGAAAGATTCAGGAGACTATTTAGAAATAGGCGCTTATACGCCATTCCATTTAAGGATATTCGTGGGAGTTCAGGTGGGCTTGCGGGTTTAACCTTGCATAACCGGAGTCTATTTACTGTTGCTGCTGGCCAAAGGCAATTTGTGTTCAAAGGTACTGGTTCACAGGGAGAGCACAGTTATCGCGGTGCCCTGGGAGATTATGCTGAACATCGTTTTTATGGCGGTGCAAGAGTTCAGACAATCAGATGGGCAGTTGATACCTTACAAGAATTAGAACATGCGTACAAGGCAGCTAACCGTGATGAGGTAGTACGGTGGGCAGCCAAAGAGCACGGAATAACTGAATTGCCAGTTATAAAGCACGTTGCAGTTTTCCGTCCACTTCAAATTCTCACTGGAAAACAAGGTACAAAGCTAAGGCGTTTGCCAATAACAAAACAATCAATGAAAGCATTAGGGTTAGGTGAATTTTATGGCGACCAACGGGTTCAAGTTTACAGTGCAGTTCAACCAAAGCGCATAGAAAATTTTGAAACCACCTCGGATTTCCTAGCCGATGCTAAAAATATTGCCAAAAAAACAGGAGAAGATATCAGGCGAGTGGTATTAAAACGTTTTTTAGCGCGCTCGCTGCTTTTCTTACATATAGCGCATTCGCGAAGAATTGTTCTCTCTAGCCCCAGTGGCTCAATTATAGGCTATACAAATACCGGGCCATTTGAATTTTTTGACTTTGACGTGGCTGAAAAAATTCGTGACAGAAAAGAATTTTCAAAACGCGCTGAAACAGATTATGAAAAATTAGCCATACTAGCAAGTGGATTAGCATTAGGCTTGAAGGGACCGCCGTTCTCGTTTAAAAATATCTCCCGCATCGAAGCAGCTAGCCTCAAATTTGATACTCCCCCAAACGGCAAAGAATTAAATGAGCGCCTTGAACGGATTGCAGATCACTTCTTTCCAAAAAACGACTAAGTGCAACTGTTCACAAGGTAATTAAATTATTTCAGCACAAAATACTTAACAAATGCAGTGGTAATAAAGGAAAGAACTTTTCTTTTCGCGGAAAAGAAAACCTCTTTTAAACTCCAAAAGAAAAGCTTCAATTACTTTATCCGCCTAAATAGACTAATTGCAGGGGTAGCAAAGCTTGGTCAAATGCGCCAGATTCAGGGTCTGGTCCCGAATGGGTTCGAGAGCGAGCCTTTTTCTTTTGAGAAAAGAAAAAGCATCGATGGAAAAAGAAAACCGTATGCTCCTCGAATTCAAAAAGCCGTTCGGAAAAATATCCAACGGAGAGTGAAAATCTCTCCTCCTGCACTATTTTTTTTAATTGTTTAATCTAATCTACTGTGTGCTTGCTTTTTCTAGTCGATTCAACAACGCTCTGCCAATCCCTTTTTTTTCTGGAATCTCCGCATAAATATTTTCAATGCCCCGCAAATCACACTCGCGAAAGAACCAGTACAGTTTCTTTGCATACTCGCCCACCGTTTTTACTTTTATTTTGTACGTTGCATTTGGATTTGAAAAACCAATAAACGCACAATTAGCTGGGAGTATTGCTCCTCGTTTCACCAAGTGTACTTTTCCATTTGGCGAGTAGTGTCGATACTTCATTCCAGGGCTAAGTGTTTCCTTTACATCAATTGGTATATTTATTTGCCCCACTATTTTTTCCAATTCTTCAACTGTAACTGCGCCTGGCCGCAGCAACACTGGAACTTTTTTTGTGCAGTCAATAACCGTAGATTCCAAACCATGCCTGCACTTTGGCCCTTTTAAAATCAGTGGAATTCTTTCATTCATATCGTGCAAAACATGTTGCCAAGTTGTTGGGCTAGGTTTACCGGATAAATTAGCAGAAGGTGCGGCAACTGGAACCCCGCATTGCTTCAAAAAAGCACGCGTTATTGAAAGCGAAGGCATCCGAATGCAAACTGTTGACAATCCAGCAGTAACTATGCTTGGAATTCTCGCATTTTTTTTTACAACAACTGTAAGCTGCCCTGGAAAACATTTATCCACGAGTTTTTTAGCAACTGGCGAAACTTCACTTGCAATTTCTCCAATTTGTTTTTTATTCCAAATGTGCACAATGAGGGGATTATCCGCTGGTCGGCCTTTAGCAGCGAAAATTTTCTTCACTGCACGTTCATCAAAAGCGTTTGCCCCTAAGCCATAAACTGTTTCAGTTGGAAACGCAACGAGGTTCCCCGCTAAAATAGCTCTTGCCGCTTCACTTATAGTTGTAGTCAATTTGGTTTTCATATCCAACTTATTCTTTTATGTTTCCCGCGCCATTAAAACTAATGCTTTTTTTAACTGGCTACATCAATAATTTACTTGCAGGTGTTGCATTTATGGTCGGTATATTCAAGTGGCTTAATGAACCAGAAAACCAGTTTTTTGCATTTCATGCAGTTTTTATTTTAGCGGTTGCATTTTTAGCAGAAGAGTTCTTCCCGGGTTGGACGATTTTTATTTACCCAGCAGCGTTGCTTATCTCAGTTGCTAGTTTCATGCTAAACTATCCAGCTGACCAAATCAAAAGCCACGGGTTATTTTCAGAATACTTAATTGAACTTCGTTTACTCTGGCTAATCGTATTAGGCGTATTCGGTGAATATGTAGTTTACCAAGCGCTTGAAAAAGGAGCCTTAACTTTATACGCCGGCGCAGCACTCTTAGTTGGAATAGTAATTCTCTTTTACAGCAGAAGCCACTTGCAAGAAAAAATCATTGCAGCAAGAGGGTTCAAATAAAAAAGTCTAGGTGCTAAAATAGATGAGCGCTTAAGTAACGCCGGATCTTGGCGCTACAGAGTTACCTCTTGCGCTAACTGCAACATTTGAAATAGTTGGTTCAGTTGGCATTTCGCTACCAAATTTTTCCCTGTACTTTGTTTTAATTTTAGCTACGTAGCCAATTGTTTCTTGTGGTTTTGTATCCCCGCGTCCAAATGCAGTTGGTCCCATGTTGTACGCCGCTAGTAAATCTTCAGTTGTTTCAATGTTAGATGCTGCACGTCTTTGCCACAAGATTGCCATGTATTGGGCACCCGCACAAACGTTTATTGAAGGATTAATCAGATCATCAAAATTAATTTGGTTATCTTGGTCTCTATAATTGTTGACTTCGGCTACTGCGGTTTTTCTTAATTGCAATAACCCAAGTGCATTTGCGCCGCTTTGTGCTAAAGTATCTCCGCCGTTATCACCACAATTCCCGCCACTTTCTGCTATAATTTGAGCCTTTAGTAGTTTTTCATTAATACCATATTCTGAAGAGCATTCGCTTATGACTGGGTTTAATTCGGCATCGGTAAATTGGAGGCAAGTGGGGGTTCTTGTTCTAGCAAGTGTCAATAACTCAGTATCTGACTTTGCAGTTACGTCCGCTGTTCCAGCTTCTTCTTCACCAGTATCTATTTCTTCAATTGCCGGTCCGCTTGCTGCTTCGCCTCTAAATCCTCCGGGGTATTCAATACATTTTGGCTTATCTGAAGGAGAACAATGAAAAGTTACGTGAAAGTGATTTCCATGTCCCTTCCAGTGTAGTAAAAGCGTTGAAAATATTTGATCTGTAAGTGGCCCGGGGTCATTTTCTGTTGCGTAAACTCTAAGTTGATTGATTAGAGTTCTGTCAAGCAATATTTGTCTAACTGGCGTGTATTCAGCTAAAGTACGTACAAAAATCCAGTTTGTTTCAGGGTCAAAAGTTCCAACGCTTGAATCCTGGTTATTGCAGTCCACGTAGCCCCCGCTTGGCGTATTGCATGTAAATGCGAGGTCTGCATCAAGCCCATTTTGGTGCGTTAAATGCGGGGGGTAAACCAGTCCACCGTCTTGAGCAGATAATGCGTTTATTCTAAGTTTAGTGCCACCCGTTGTATAACTAACTGCACACCCTGCGATTTCAAGTGAGTTAATTGCTTCTGTCGTAGCCCAATCATGATCAGTTGCCGCAACTTTCAAATATAAATTATCTGCCGGTACTTGAACTCCATTTTCCAACGAGCCGACACCACGAGTTGTGCTCACGCTTCCATATTCTCCCATTGCTTTAGAGTCACTTTCAAAGTGTGTAACTTTGCATGGAATGCTGTGGCCGTCAACATGCACTTGAGTTGGCGCGCGTGTTTCAATTGTCGGAATCCCACTTGGCGCTTCAGTTGGGCTCACGTCGCTGCCAGTTACAAACACTAAAATTTGATTGTCTTTCAATTCGTTGCCTTTATACGTCCAAACTGAAGCAACTAACACTAGCCCAAATAAAAACAATGCAGCAAATAGTCTGAGTTTCATATTATAACAAAAGTAAAGGCGACGCTAGTTATAATTATTGGGGTTTAGCAATTGGCTTTCGCCAAAATGAAAGAAAAGCAGTATGCATTAATCCCGTGTTAACCGGCCGACACCCACGGTTACGCACTAGCCAATCGCGCGTGTTTACTTCCATAATTCTCTCTTGAGAAAAACCAATTGTAATTGCGGTTTCAGCAAATGTGCGAATTTGTTCAACATTCGGGTGATAGCCAACTAGCACTCCGTTCTCTTTCAAGCAATTAAATGCATTGCCAATTGCTTTTTCACTATCAGCTAAATCAAGAATCACAGCATCAACATCTTTTTCATCAATGCCATCAAAAACATTTTTCAACTTAAGTTCAACAATTTTTTCAAAACCCAACTTAACTGCGTTTTTTTCAACTAGCTTAGCAAAATCTTCCCGCCATTCATACGAATAAACCTTGCCTTTTTCTCCAACAACATTAGCAAGAAAAACAGATAGAAACCCCGAGCCAGCACCAGCTTCCACTACTCTGTCGCCTGCGCCTATTCCTGCAAAACCAAGGATTGCAGAGGCGTCTTTCAATACAATCACTTGCGGCCCGCGTTTTAACTTTTCAAAAACATTTACGTCTAACATAATATACAATTTTCACTTTACAACTTTCACTTACAACTAAGTTTATTTCAATGCAATTAAATAAAACAATAGTGACTCAAATAAGTTCTCCTATTGACTTGACAAGCAAACCATAAAAAGTTAAGTTGCTCCATATTTTGTTTCGTTTAGCTGTGTTTTTGCCTTCGTAGCTCATCGGCAGAGCGTTTGCATGGTAAGCAAAAGGTAGCGAGTTCAATTCTCGCCGAGGGCTCTATAGTATTTTTGGCGACTGAAAGCACCTTTTCGCAAAAGGGGCTTTCGTTACCAACTCGCCGGGGGCTTTCAAGGTTCCAGATGCCTTCACAAATTTTTGAGCCATTCGATGCATTTTTTAATTGCGATGCCTTTATTTTTTTTAAGTAAAGGTGATGTTTTTCAATGGCTAGGCGAGGTGCAAGACGGGAACAAAGAGCAAGAGAACAATTAGACTTTTGGACAACGCGGCTAGGTGCTGAAAGCAAAGGAGTAGAACGAGTTCCGCTCGAAGGTGGCTTTGAATTAAAAGAAGGGCGAAGCGTTAAAGTTACAAAAGCTCATTTGCAAGATTTAGCTAAAGAACATGCTAGAACGCAAATGGACTATGTTTTAAGGGTGGCAAAGAAGAGCGCCTTAGCTGGAAGCGCGGCGCACGCTGCAATTGTAGCTAGGCGTGGAACGGCTGAAGAAATTTTGGAACTTGCAGGTGCCGCTGCACTCAGAGGTAGGCCAGAAGCTGCTGCTTCAATACTAGCCGATGGAGTGAAAGCAGGCGCACTAAAACCAAGCGACGTTACCGATGCTTTTCTTAAGCATGCAGATGCCGCTACACGCAAAGGTAGGCCAGAAGCTGCTGCTTCAATACTAGTCGATGGAGTGAAAGCAGGCGCACTAAACAGAGGCCATACGGATGCTTTTCTTAAGCATGCGGATGCAGCTGCACGTGAAGGTAGTCCAGTTGCTGCTGCTTCAATACTAGTCGATGGAGTGAAAGCAGGTGCACTAAAACCAAGCGACGTTACCGATGCTTTTCTTAAGCATGCAGGTGCCGCTGCACTCAAAGGTAGGCCAGAAGCTGCTGCTTCAATACTAGCCGATGGA